>CAYHRW010000309.1:0-3205 GCA_964359105.1 uncultured bacterium | reverse complement strand
TCCCGCCAGCCGCCGATCACGAGCCGGCCCTCCGGCGTCTGCCGCCAGTAGCGGTAGCCCCAGTGCGCGTACGAGGGCCGCGGCGCCACCACGCGCTGGAGCGGCGCGGTCGCCAGCGCCTGCCCGCGATGCGCGACGATCAGACCGCCCAGCGCGGGCAGCAGCTGCGGCACGCAGGCGTTGGTGCAGAGCGCCAGCGTGCGCGCGCGCGCCACGCCGCCCGCGGTGCGCGCCTCCCACAGTCCGCCCTGCCAGCGCGCCCCGGTGACGTGCGAGCGCTCGAACAGCCGCACGCCCTTCGCGGCCGCGGCCTGCGCGACGCCGCGCAGGAAGCGGATGGGGTGAAGCTCACCGTCGTCCCGGGTGAAGAACGCGGCGGTGAAGAACTCCGCGGCGTGAGCGGGCACCGCGTCGGAGATCGGCACCTCGTCCATCGGGAAGCCGTCCGCCTTCATCCACGGGATCGAGGCGCGGATGTCCGCGGCCTCGTCGTCGCTGGTGGCGAGCCGGAAGCCGCCGCTGGCGCGGTAGTCGCACGCGATGCCCAGGTCGGCGACCAGCCGGCGGATCCGCTCGTGGGTGCGGCGGCCGGTCTCGAGCACCGCGCGCGCGCCGGGTCGGCCCCACAGCGCGATCATCTCCTGGTAGGGCTCGGACGGCGAGGCGACGATGAAGCCGGCGTTGCGGCCGCTCGCCGCGCCCGCGAGCGCGCCGGATTCCAGCAGGCCCACCAGCGCGCCGTGCCCGGCGAGGGTATGCGCGAGGGTGAGACCTGTGATGCCGCCGCCGACGATCAGGACCTCGACGTCGAGCTCGCCCTCGAGCGCGGGGTACGCGAACTCCGGCTCCTCCCACCACAGCGACCCGTGACGCACCGGCGAGGAGGTCATGGCGGCCCGCATTGTGCGACCGGGATCGGGGACGCGGCAAGTGCGCCGATTGACACCCGCTGCGGGAGCGGTTTCAATCGCCCGTCGAGGCAACAGGTTCCCGATTCCCCCTCCGAGGGCCCCGGTGAGCACCCCTTCCACCATGGTGTGCCGGCTGCGCGTCAACGGCGATGCCGTCGCGTGCGCGGTCAGCCCCAACACCACGCTCCTGGAGGCCCTGCGCTACGGGCTGGGGCTCACCGGCTCCAAGCAGGGCTGCGACAAGGGCGACTGCGGGGCGTGCACCGTGATGGTGGACGGCGAGCCGGTGCTCTCCTGCATCACGCTGGCGGCGGCCTGCGAGGGCCGGGAGATCGTCACGGTGGAAGGCCTGGCGAAGGACGGCGCGCCGCACCCGCTCCAGGACGCCTTCGACCTGGCCGGCGGCGCCCAGTGCGGCTTCTGCACCCCGGGCGTGCTGATGAGCGCCTGGGCGCTGCTCCGGCGGATCCCGAACCCCAGCCGCGAGGAGATCGCGCTGGCGCTGTCCGGGAACCTGTGCCGCTGCACCGGCTACACCAAGATCTTCGAGGCGGTGGAGCTGGCCGCGGCCCGCCTGCGGGAGGCGCCCGGGAGATGAGCGAAGACCGCGAGCCGAAGCAACCGGGGTTCCCCGCCGGGCGGATGATGCCGGGCGAGCGGCGGCTCGAGCCGCCGCGCTGGCCGGGCGGCCGCTCGCAGCCGCCGCACGGCGCGTTCTCGGTGATCGGCAAGCGCAACCGCAAGGTCGAGGGGCTCGCCAAGGTCACGGGCCGCGCGCTCTACACCGACGACATCACGCTGCCGCGCATGCTCCACGCGAAGCTGCTGCGCTCGAGCCACGCCCACGCCCGCATCCGCTCGGTGGACGCCTCGGCCGCGCTCGCGCTGCCCGGGGTGCACGCGGTCATCACCGGGAAGGACCTGCCGGCCTGCTACGGCATCATCCCGTGGACCGAGGACGAGCAGGCGCTGTGCGAGCAGAAGGCGCGCTACGTCGGCGATCCCATCGCCGCGGTGGCCGCCGACAGCGAGCTGGTCGCCGAGGAGGCGCTGCGCGCGATCCGCGTCGAGTACGAGCCGCTGCCCGCGGTGATGGACATCGAGACCGCGCTGGCGCACCCCGAGTGGAAGGTCAACGAGAAGGCGCGTGAGGGGAACGTCTCGAAGCACGTGCACCTGGAGTTCGGCGACGTGGACGGCGCGCTCGAGCAAAGCGACGAGGTGGTGGAGGCCGAGTACTGGTACGAGGGCTCGACCCACGCGGCCATCGAGCCGCACTGCGCGCTGGCGGACTTCGACGCCACCGGTTTCCTCACCGTGTACTCGGCCACCCAGGTCGCGCACTACCTGCACCGCGACCTGGCGAAGGTGCTGGGCCTGCCGACCCAGCGCATCCGCGTGGTGCAGCCGGTGATCGGCGGGGCGTTCGGGGGCAAGAGCGAGCCGTTCTCGCTCGAGTTCTGCGCCGCGAAGCTGAGCATGGTCACGGGGCGTCCGGTCAAGATCCTCTACACGCGCGAGGAGGTGTTCTACGCCCACCGCGGCCGCCACCCCATGCGGCTGCGCTACCGCGCCGGCATCCGGCGCGACGGCACGCTCACCGGCGTGGACGCGAAGATCCAGATCGACGGCGGCGCCTATTCGTCGTACGGCCTCGTCACCACCTACTACTCGGGCCAGCTCCTCACCGCGCCGTACCGGATGGAGGCCTACCGCTTCGACTCGACGCGCTACTTCACCAACAAGCCGTGCTGCGGCCCCAAGCGCGGGCACGGCTCGGTGCAGCCGCGCTTCGCCTTCGAGTGCCAGCTCGACCGGCTCGCCGAGCGGATCGGCATGGACCCGATCGGGGTGCGGCGGAGGAACTCGATCGGCGCGGACACGCAGACGGTCAACGGCCTGCGCGTCACCTCGAACGGGTTCCTCGAGTGCCTGGAGGCGGTCGAGCGCGCCGCGGGCTGGAAGCAGAAGTTCCGCCGGATGCCGTACGGCCGCGGCGTGGGCGTGGCCGGCAGCATGTACATCAGCGGCACCAACTACTGCATCTACCCGAACGAGATGCCGCAGTCGGCGGTGCAGTTGAAGCTCGACCGCTCGGGGCGCGCCACGGTGTTCTGCGGCGCCTCGGACATCGGGCAGGGCTCGGATTCGGTGCTGGCGTACATCGTGTGCGAGGAGCTGGGCCTCGACCTGCGCGACGTCCGCGTGGTGGCGGCCGACACCGACCTCGCGCCGGTGGACCTGGGCTCCTACTCGAGCCGCGAGACCTTCATGGCCGGCAACGCCTGCCTGGA
>CAYHRW010000308.1:0-3212 GCA_964359105.1 uncultured bacterium | reverse complement strand
GCGTGACGGAGAGGCCCTTCACCGTGATCCACGTGTTCCACCCGCGCTTCCGCGACACGGACGCGATGGGGCACATCAACAACGCGGTCTACGTCACCTACCTCGAGGTCGCGCGCCAGGTTTACTGGCAGCTGTTCTCCCGTGCCGCCGACTACGGGCGCGTGCCGTTCATCCTCGCGAGCGTGGCGTGCCAGTTCCGCTCCGAGGCGCTGGTGAACGAGGCGCTCGAGGTCGGCATCCGCTGCGACTGGATCGGCAACAGGTCGTTCGGCTTCACCTACGAGATCCGCGAGCAGCACACGCGCCGGCTGGTGGTCGAGGCCGACACGGTGCAGGTGTGCTACGACTACGACGCGAAGCGGAGCGACCCGATGCCCGAGGACCTCCGGAAGAGACTGGAAGCGTTCGAGGGCAGGCCGCTCGAGAGGAAGGTCCGGTCATGAAGCGCTCGCGAAGGAAGTTCCTGAGGCTGCTGGCCGTGGGCTCGGCCGCGGCGATCGCTTCTCCCGCGGCGGCGCTCGCCGCCGTCGCGAAGAAGAAGCCCGTGCGCGCGGCGAAGCCGGCGCCGCGGGCCGCGGCCGCGGCGCCCGCGCTGCCCGCGGCGGTGGCGGCGGAGATCGCGAAGCAGAAGGGCACCGTGGCCGGCGCGCTCAAGGCGGTGCGCGGCTACGCGCTGCCGCCCGGCAGCGACATGGCGTTCACGTTCAGACCGGTCCGCTCACGGCGGAAGGCGAGGACGCCATGATCGGCGAGGATGTCCTCTACCTGCCCGTCAGCGAGCTGTCGCGGCGCATCCGCGCGCACCAGCTCTCCCCCGTCGAGCTCACGCAGGCCTATCTCGACCGCATCAAGAAGCTGTCGCCCAAGCTCAATGCGTTCGAGACCGTCGCCGAGGACGTCGCGCTCATGCAGGCGCGCAACGTCGAGAGCGAGCTGAGTCGCGGGCGCTGGCTGGGGCCGCTCCACGGCATCCCGTACGGCGCGAAGGACCTGCTCGCCACCTCCGGCATCCGCACCACCTGGGGCGCGCGCCCGCTCAAGGAGCAGGTGTTCGACCACGACGCCACGGTGGTGAGGAAGCTGCGCGACGGCGGCGCCATCCTGCTCGGCAAGTGCGCGATGGTGGAGCTCGCGGGCGGGCTCGGCTACCGCTTCGCCGACGCCTCGGTGAGCGGCCCGGGCCGCAATCCCTGGAACCCGTCGCGCTGGACCGGCGGCTCCTCGTCGGGCTCGGGCGCCGCGGTGGCGGCCGGGCTCGCCGGCTTCGCGCTCGGCACCGAGACCTGGGGCTCGATCCTCTGCCCCTCCGCGTTCTGCGGCATCACCGGCCTGCGTCCCACCTACGGGCGCGTGAGCCGCGCGGGCGCCATGGTGTGCTCGTGGACCTTCGACAAGATCGGCCCGCTCGCCCGCTCGGCCGCCGACTGCCGGCTCGTGCTCCAGGCCATCGCCGGGCCCGACCCGGACGATCCGAGCGCCGCGGGCGAGCCGGTGAAGCTCGCTCCCGTGAAACGCGACCTCTCGAAACTGCGCGCCGCGCTCGTGCCGCTGGACTTCTCGGTGAAGGGCGCCGAGCCCGAGGTGAAGCGCGCGTTCGACTGCGCGGTCTCCGAGCTGCGCGCCATGGGGCTCGACCTCGTCGAGGCGAAGCTCCCGGACTTCCCCGCGAGCGAGATGGCGGGGCTCATCATCGCGGCCGAGGCCATCTCGGCGTTCGAGAAGTTCTACCAGGACGGGCGCGTCCTGCTACTCAGGGACGTCTACGCCGCGCACCAGCCCGAGATCAACGCCGCCGTTTCGGGCGCGGACCTGGTCAAGGCGTGGCGCATGCGGAAGGCGTTGCAGGAGGAGATGGCCGGCTTCTTCGGCGACTACGACGTGATCGTCACACCGAACTTTCTCTCGGTCGCGTCGCGCATCGAGGACGACCTCTACCAGGCGCTGCCCTACTCCGACCCCGTGGGCGCCATCGGCAACGCGTGCGGCCTGCCCGCGATCGCGCTGCCGTGCGGCTACGGGAAGGAGCACATGCCGGCGAGCTTCCAGATCGTGGCCGCGCCGTTCGACGAGGGGCTGCTGCTCGATCTCGCCGAGGCGTTCCAGCGGCGGACCGTCTTCCACCTGGGGCGGCCGCCGGTGGGGTGAACCGGATCGGCATCGCCCTGGCTCACGCGGCGGCCGGAGCCGCCCCGGGCCAGCCGCGCGGTCGGGCGGCCGGCGTGTCAGGGATGCGCGGTCACCGCCTCGCCGCGCTCGCTCCGGCCGTCGGCGCCAGGCCGACGGGCAGCGGCTCCATCGCGCTGCGGTCGCGGCCCACGAGCTGAAGAGCGTCGAGCGTCTCGATCTGCTCG
Organism: uncultured bacterium; assembly: GCA_964359105.1. Classification (GTDB taxonomy): domain Bacteria; phylum Eisenbacteria; class RBG-16-71-46; order RBG-16-71-46; family RBG-16-71-46; genus JACRPT01. Next base: position 861 of record CAYHRW010000308.1, on the reverse strand, counting down.
CCGACCAGCGTGCCGATGGGCTGGCCGTTCTGGTCGCGCGCCTCGCTCTCGAGGTGCGCTTCGAGCTTGAGGTACCCCGCGCGGTCGTACCAGGTGCGCACGATGTCCTGCGGGCCGAACAGCACCGAGGCGATGCGCACGCGCCACGCCCCGAAGCGCCCCACGGGCAGGCCGAGCACCTCGTGGCGCTCGACGACGGACTCGAAGCGCGGGTCGTCGCGGATCATCCAGCGCGCGCCGGCGCGGAGCGGGTAGCGCAGCCGCGTGATCTCGTGGTCGAGCGGCCCGCCGTGCCGCCCGCGCCGGGCGGCCTCGCCGGCGCCGCCTTCGAGCACGGCGCGCACCGCGTCGAGCCGCACCTGCAATCGCTCCCACGCCGCGCGGTACGCCTCGCGGGTCGCAGGGTCGGTGAGCGAAGCGGCCAGGCGCTGCCAGGCGCGGTCCTCGGCCGGCGGCCGGGCGGCGAGCGGCTGCTCCGCCAGCGGCAGGTCGGCCTCGTAGAGCCCGGAGCGATCCTGGCGGTAGGCGATGCGGGTCACGAACGTGTCGGAGCGCGACTCCTCGACCACCGCGTCGCGCTCGATCACGTAGTCGCGATCGCCGAGGCTCTCGACGCCGGTCAGCTCCGCGGACCTGGTCGAACGGAAGAGGATCGTGCCCGGCTCACCGCCGGGCGCCCCGCCCTGGATCCACATGGTGAAGGTCCGCGCGTAGTGCCAGCGGTTGCCGATCTCGAGCGGGTAGAAGCCACGGTGTCGGCTCGTGGCGGCAGCTTCGCCGCGCACCGCTGCGGTGCCGGGCGCGCGGTCGCCGCCCACATCGGTCGGGAGCACGTCGCGCCGGCCGCAGCCGGCGATGAGG
>CAYHRW010000307.1:0-3238 GCA_964359105.1 uncultured bacterium | reverse complement strand
CGCATCAACCGGCTCGACCCCACGACCGGAGACCGCCGCTGGGGGACCACCGGGATCTCGGTCACCGGGGGTGTCGGCCTGGCCGCCGGCCCGCCTCACGTCGTGAGCGACGGCAATCGCGGGTGCTGGGTCGCATGGGTTGATGATCGGGCGGCGGCGCCCGGGCTCTATGTGCAGCGCTACAACCAGGCCGGCTCGCCGTATTTCCCGGCGTTCCCCAGCGGCGTGCGCATCGGCCCCGACGACGTGACCTCCCTCGAAGGAGCCGACGACCTCGACATCGCCGTGACTCCCTCGGGCAAGCTGCTCATCGCCCTCTGGGACGGCGGGCTGCGCATCCAGAGACTCTCGGGCGCCGCGGGGCTCGAGTGGGGCGCGAGCGGCGCGCTCGCCTCCAGCGATGCCGGGAGCTTCCAGCGGCTCGATCTGGTGGCCGACGGCGAGGCCGCGATCGTGGTCTGGGAGTACGCCCGCACGGGACAGCCGGGGCCGGTCTCGCTGTTCGCCAACCGGACCAACACCAGTGGAGTGATGCAGTGGGGCGCCGCGGGAAGCCTGGTCTTCTCAGCCGCGGGCGTCACACCGTCCATCACTCACGGCGACTGGGACGGATCGAGCCTGTTCGTGAGCTGGGCTCACTACAATCCCGGAGGCCGGCCGGGGTTCTGCGACGTGCGGGCCCAGAGGCTCAACTCCTCCGGCGTGGTCCAGTGGGGGACCACCTCTACGGGAATGACGGTGTTGCTTGCGCCGGACACGCCCGACGACTTCTTCGTCGGCGGCAACCAGACGCAGCCGCAGATCGTGGCCGACGGGGCGGGCGGATGCATCATCGGGTGGGTGGACTATCGGGACTACAACCTGCTCGTCTCGGGATTCCCGCGCGCGCAGGACATCTATGGCCAGCGGCTCAACGCTTCGGGGGCCGCACTCTGGACCGCCAATGGCAAGCCGCTCGACACGCTTCCCGGCAGCCAGACGCAACTCCAGATGTGCTCCGACGGCGCGGGCGGCGCGATGTTCGTGTACCAGGACCTCTCCTACAGCGACTACAACATCCGGGCGCAGCATCGGAACCCGGACGGCAACTACGGGTGGGCCATCTGGCTGAGCGAGCCCGATGACGGGAGCGACGCCTTCTTCCCCACCATCGCTTCCGATGGAGCGAGTGGCCTGCTCGCCGCCTGGCAGAAGCCGGGGACCGGCACGGACTGTTGGGGCACCCACATCGGCTCCGGGGGTAGTCCTTTCGAGGCCGTCCTCGACCTGACCTACCCGGCCGGAGGCGAGTCGGTGCTGGGCCAGACGAACCTCGCGATCGCATGGACCAGCAACCTGCCGCAGAACATCCGGCTCCAGTACTCGCTCGACGGCGGACCGAAGACGTTCATCGCGCTCACCGCCAACGACGGCCTCTACAACTGGAGCGTGCCCAACCTGACCTCGTCGGCCGCGCGGATGTATGTCGAAGACCCGCTCGACGGAACCCCGGTGGACAGCAGCGGCCTGTTCGTCATCTGTGGTGCCCTGACCCCGTCGGCCGCCTACGGCACCGGCACCGCCCCCAATCACGTGGTCGCCGGCGATTTCAACGAAGACGGGATCGGCGATCTCGCCGCCGCCGACCTTCAGTTCGGCCAGGTCTCCGTCCTGCTGGGAGCTGGCGCGGCGGGCGTCGGCAACGGCACCTTCGGCGGCGCGGTGAATTACCTGGCCGGGACGTTCCCGCGCCGGATCGCCGTGGGCGACTTCAACGAAGATGGCCGGGCCGACCTCGCCGTCTCCCACCAGGGCGCGGTGGCCATCCTGCTCGGGAACGGCACCGGCAGCGTGGGCGATGGCACGTTCGGGTTCCCGGTGGAGTATCTCCTGGGCAGCGGCGCGAACGGCATCGCCCTGGGCGACTTCAACGAGGACGGCGTCGTGGACATGGCCGTCGCGATCAGCGGGGCCGGAGGGAACGTGGTCTCGGTCAAGTTCGGACTGGGCAGTGGCGGCGTCGGCAACGGCGCCTTCGGACCTGCCACGGACTATGCCGTGGGCACCAACCCGCAGCAGGTGGTGACCGGCGACTTCGACGAGGACGGCATCCTGGACCTGGCGGTCTCGAACAACGGCGGCAACGTGTCCGTGCTGCTCGGCAACGGCACGGGCGGCGCGGGCGACGGCACGTTCGCGGCCGCGGTGAGCTACGCGGCCGGCACCAACCCGCGCGGCCTCGCGACCGGCGACTTCGACAGGGACGGCATCACCGACCTCGCCGTGACGAACCTGGGGAGTGAGAACGTCTCGATCCTGCGCGGGAACGGCGCCGGGGGCGTCGGCAACGGCACGTTCGGCGCGCCTTCGAACTACAGCCCCGGCGGGACCGATCCGTGGGACGTGATGGTGGGCGACTTCACCTCCGACGGGATCGCCGATCTCGCGGTCACCATGAGCGGGAGCGACGAGCTTCGCATCCTGACCGGGACGGGCAGCGGCGGCTTCACGAGCCAGTGGGCCTATGCGGTCGGAGACACTCCCTACGGCGTGGCCGTCGGCGATTTCCTCGAAGACGACCGGGCCGACCTGGCGGTGTCGAACAGCGCCAGCAACAACCTCTCTGTGCTGCTGGCCGGCTGTGGCACGCCGCTCTCGGGCGCTGTGCAGGTGATGGCCGCGAACGGCGGGGAGCTCTGGACCATCGGCAGCGAACAGCAGATCGCCTGGAGCAAGGGGGCGGCGGTGCTCGCGGTGAACGTCGAGGTCTCCCGGGACGATGGCATCACCTGGGAGGCGGTCGCCACGAACCAGACCGGCACTGGCTTCGCGTGGACCGTGACGCCGCCGACGGCGCTCACCGCCCGGGTCCGGGTGTACGACCCCACCGTGCCCAACCGCTCGGACACGAGCGACCTGAGCTTCCGGATCACCGATGGGACGGTGGACGTGCCCGGGCCGATTCCGACCGCTTCGTTCGCCCCCGGCCGTCCCAACCCCTTCCGCTCCGAGGTGCGCCTTGCGCTCGCGATCCCGGAGCGAGTGGAGGCCAGGGTGCAGGTGTTCGACGTCTCGGGCCGCGCGGTGGCCACGCTGCTGGGCGGGCCCGCCGGGCCCGGCCGGCTGGAACTCTCCTGGGATGGACGCGATGCCGGGGGCGCGTTGCTCGAGGGCGGTGTCTACTTCGTTCGTGCGCGCTGGCCGGGGTTCGAGGCCATTCGGACGGTCGTGCGGCTCAGGTGACGAGGGCCGCCCGGCC
>CAYHRW010000306.1:0-3245 GCA_964359105.1 uncultured bacterium | reverse complement strand
CGCCGCCCTCAGCACGTAGATCACCCAGGGCGCGTTCCGGGTCTCGTTCACCCAGCGGATGGGCTCGTCCTCCCGTCCCAGCGGGCGATGGGTCGCCACCGCCTCGAGGCCGGCGGCGCGGTAGACCTCCTGGTAGGCCTCGTCGGGCCACACGACGTCCACCACCGGCCGGCGGTCCTCGACGTCCGTCATGATGATCCGCACCGGATCGCCGCAGCGGGCGGTGCGGTTCTCGGGGAAGTCCCGGGTCGAGAACGACGCCCACTCGTGGGTGTAGATCTCGGGCGCCGAGACCACGCTCACGATCCGGCCGGTGTCGCTCAGCAGCCCGCCCAGCGCCGCGAAGAGGGCTGCCTTGCGCTCGCGGCCGGGGATGTTGTCGAACGTGAACGCGGAGAGCACCAGATCGAAGGAGCGCGCGGGGAACTGGCCGAGATCGCCGTCGGCGATGAGCCGATAGTCCCCGCCGGGATCGCGCCCGGCCGCCCGGCGGACCATCTCCTCGGAGACGTCCACGCCCACCGCGTCGAAGCCCAGGCCGCGCAGGAAGCGCGTCGAGCGCCCGGCACCGCAGCCGAAGTCGAGCGCGCGCCGCCCCCGGACGTGGTCCGCCAGGAGCGCGGGCAGGTCGCGGTAGGCCAGGTAGTAGGTGCCGGGGAACTCGAGGCGCGCGTAGGCTTCCGCGCGCCGCGAGTCCTCGTAGACGTTGAACGGGAGCATCCCTACGCCAGCTTGACCGCCGCGTTCTCGACCGCGCGCTTGAGGATGGCGAGCGCCTCGTCCACCTCGGCGGCGGTCACGTCGAGCGGCGGGCGGAGGCGCACGCTGCGGTGCCCGCACGGCAGGATCATCATGCCGAGTGCGTAGGCCTGGTCGGCCACCGCCTCGCGCGCGGCGCCGTCGGGGAAATCTATCGAACACATGAGGCCGCGGCCGCGCGCGTTGCTCAGGAAGCCGGGCCGCTCGGCCTGCAGTGATTCGAGCCCGCGCTTCAGGTGCGCGCCCACGGTCACCGCGTTCTCGATGAGCTTCTCCTCGGCCATGATCTCCAGATAGCGCTGGACCCGTACCATGTCCACCAGGCTCCCGCCCCAGGTCGAGTTGAGCCGGCTCGACACGTTGAACACGTTCTCGGGCTCCTCGTCCAGCTTCGGGCCGGCGAGCATGCCGCACACCTGCGTCTTCTTGCCGAAGGCGAGCAGGTCGGGCTGGACGTCGAAGTGCTGGTGCGCCCACATGCGGCCGGTGATGCCCATGCCGCTCTGCACCTCGTCGAACACCAGCAGCGAATCGTTCTCGTGCGCGAGGTCGGCGAGCGCGCGCAGGAACTCCGGGCGGAAGTGGTTGTCGCCGCCCTCGGCCTGGATGGGCTCGATGATGATGCAGGCGATGTCGTCCTTGCGCTCGCGGAACGCGGCCTTGATCTGCCCGATCGAATCGGCTTCGGCCTGCTTCACCCGCGCCAGCTCGGCGTCGTCCACCGGGAAGCGCAGCTTCGGGGTCGAGACGCGCGGCCAGTCGAACTTGGGGAAGTACCGGTACTTGTTCGGGTCGGCGGTGTTGGTGAGCGAGAGCGTGTAGCCCGAGCGGCCGTGGAACGCCTCGCGGAAGTGGAGCACCTGGTGCCCCTTCTCCTGCTGGTAGCCGTGCCGGAAGTTGCGGCGCACCTTCCAGTCGAAGGCGGCCTTGAGCGCGTTCTCCACGCCCAGCGTGCCGCCGGAGATGAAGAACGCGTGCGGCAGGTAGGCGGGCATGGCGAGGCGGCCGAAGGTGTCCACGAACTCGGCCATCTCGACGGTGTAGATGTCCGAGTTGGTCGGGTTCACGAGCGCGGCGCGCGTGAGCCTAGCCAGGAACTCCGGATCCCCGAGCTTCGGGTGGCCGATGCCGATCGGCAGCGTGGCGAAGAACGAGAACATGTCGAGCAGGAAGCGCCCGCTGCGCGCGTCCCACAGGCGGCGGCCGTGGCTCTTCTCCAGGTCGAGCACGATGTCGTAGCCGTCCGCCATCATGTAGCGCCCGATGGCCTCGTGCACCTGGTGCGGCGCGATCCGCCCGGCCGGGGTGGGTGTCGTGTTCATGAGGCCTCTCCTTTCACTCCGGTCGAGACGTAGCTCTCCTCCTTCACGGTGGAGAGCACCATGGCGGTGCGGGTCTGGCGGACGCCTTCCATGCCGTTGAGCTGGTTCAGCAGCAGGTCCTGGAGCGCGTCCATGTCGCGCACGCGGACCTTGAGGAACACCGAGAACTCCCCGGTCACGTGGTGGCACTCCTGCACCTCGTCGAGCGTGAGGAGCTTCTCGAGGAACGCCGCCTCGAAGCGCGGGTGCTCGATGAACACCTCGACGAAGGCGGTCACCTGCACCCCGAGCGAGCGCGGATCCAGCAGCGCGGCGTAGCGGCGGATGACGCCCGCCTGCTCGAGCTTCTTCAGACGCTCGTTGACCGCCGCGGTCGAGAGCCCGACCCGCCGGGCGATCTCCGCCTGGCTCATCTTCCCGTCGCGCTGGACCAGGTCCAGGATGGCCTGGTCCTTGGGATCGAGGACCTGGGGTGTGTTCGCTCTGACTGGCATGGCGCGAGTATATGTTCGGCGCGGTCACCAATCAACTGAAATTATTTCGCCGAGCGCGGCCCATTGCCGAACCGACGCCTACCGTCTGCCGCGCCGCCCGCACCTCACTCCCCGGCCGCGACGCCGCGCGCCCACGCGATGAGCGGCGCGGGGTCGCCGAGATCGTCAAGCGCCAGGTCGGGCGCCAGCGCCTCGAGCTCGGCGCGCGTGCTCCCGCCGGTCGCCACCGCCACCACGCGCGCGCCGGCGGCGCGGGCGCAGGTGATGTCGTGCTCGGTGTCCCCCACCACCACGCAGCGCCGCGGCGGCACGCCGTAGCGGCGCCCGGCCTCCGCCACCGCGCGGCGCGCCAGCGCGTCGCGGCTCTCGGCCTGCTCGCCGTAGGCACCGAAGGCGAAGCGATGCGCGAGCCCGAAATGCGCGAGCTTGATGCGCGCCATCTCGGTCATGTTGCCGGTGAGGAGCCCCAGCACCCAGCCCGGCTCGGCGGCGATGCGGTCCAGCAGCGGGGTCACGCCGGGCAGGAGGCGGCCGCGGGCGGGCTGGAGCAGGCCGCGGATGTGGCCGAACACCGAGTCCCAGAAGCGCGCTTCGTCCCCGTGCTCGAGGACCCGGCCGTGCTTGCGCAGGATGTCGCCGAGGATGAGCGGCTCGGTGCGGCCGGCGAAGG
>CAYHRW010000305.1:0-3247 GCA_964359105.1 uncultured bacterium | reverse complement strand
CCGAGCTTGATGAGCTGCGCGTTGTCGGCCGGCTGGTTGACCTCGAGCGATGCCGTGAGCTTCTGGTTCGCCCGCTCGACAGGCTCGAAGGCCAGGCCGTAGCGAAACACCGTGGGCGGGTCGAAGCCGTCGTAGGAGCGCGCTTCGCCGGTGACCGGCGAGACGAAGTCGCCGCTCGGCTTGAGCTCGGAGCCGAAGTTCGAGAGCGACGTGGCGATGCGCACGCTCCCGTAGCCCAGGTAGTAGATCGAGCCGATGTCCACCAGCACCGCGTCGGTGGTGGGGCCGCCCACGTCCTGGCCCAGGTCCTCGCGCACCCACTTGAGCCCGGCACCGATGAGCAGCTTGTCCGTCCAGCGCCGCGCATAGGCCGCGCCGACCACCACGTCCGAGTAGAAGAACGAGCGTCCGGTGCCGAACGGGTGCAGCTCGTCGGTCTCGTCGATCTCGGTCGAGAGCGCGCCGAGCTGGAACGCGAGCGAGCCGCCGAGCCGGCGCACCGGGAGCACGTAGGCGATGTGCTCGTAGTTGATGTCGCCGGGCCACGAAACGTGGTTGAACGCGATCTCCTGGCGCTGCATCGAGGCGAGCCCGGCGGGGTTCCAGAAGATCGCGGTCGGGTCGTTCGCCACCGCCACGAACGACTCGCCGAGCCCCACCGCTCGCGCGCCCACGCCGATCTTGAGGAAGGTGCCCGACGAGGTGCCCGCGCGCTGCGTGCCGAGCGAGAACTGCGCGCGCGCCGGGCCGGCGGCCAGCGCCACCAGGGCGAGGGCCGCGAGCAGGCCGTGGATGGGACGCGAGCTAGAAGTCATAGTCGAGCGTCAGGCGGTACTGCCCGCCCGGTCCATAGTTCGAGGGATCCTGCACCTGCGAGACGTAGGTATAGTCGTTGACCCGCGGGAACAGGTCCTTGTCGTACTCCCCCACCCCCCACACGCGCCCCCTGCCGGTGACCCGATCCACCCGGTTGATGAGGTGGTTGCCGAAGACGTTCGTGCCCGCCAGGCTCAGGTCCAGCCGGCGCCCGCCCATCGTGAACCAGTGGTTCACGCGCAGGTCCGTCGTGACCTGGAACGGCCCGTTCTTCGAGTAGGGCTCGGCCGCCTGGGCGGAGAGGACGTTGATGGGAGTGTACGCGCGGCCCGCCTGGCCCTGCACGTAGAGGTTGAGCCCCCAGTCCTTGAGCCACGCCCAGCCCTCGGGGGCCTTGCCGTCGAAACGCACGTCCATGTTGAGCGCCAGCTTGTGCGGCCGGTTCCACGACACGAACGTCTCCGAGAGCCGCGTCTCGGCCGCGTCGCCGCCGCCGGCCTGCACGATGCGCTGTTCGTTCGGGTCGCTGCTCTTGCCCTTGGTCTGCTGGAACGTGTAGGCGAGCTTGCCCGCCCAGTAGTGGCTGCGCCGCTTCTCCAGCTCGATCTCGAACCCCTTCGCGCGCGCGAAGTGCCCGTTCAGGTAGACGAAGATGTCCACCAGGCTGGTGCCCTGCGAGCGCTGGAACGTGGTCGCCGCCGGATAGTCGTAGATGTCCTTCTGGAAGAACGTGGCGTTGATCGCCGCGGTCGGCAGGAACTGGTGCTTCGCCCCCACCTCGTAGTTCACCGAGACCTGGGGATTCAGGTTCGGGTTGCCCAGCAGCGGGAACGACTCGCTCGAGATCGAGGTGAGCTTCGAGTAGACGTAGCGGTACGAGGGGATCTGCGTGAACTCGCCGTAGTTGAAGAAGAAGCTGCTGTTCTCGGTGATCGGGTGCGCCACGATGACGCGCGGCGACAGGTGGAGCTTGAAGCGGCGCCCGAAGAAGCTGCGGGTGTCGCGGTAGAAGCCCTCGCGCGTCCCGGTCGAGACGTTGTGGTTCGAAGTGTCGGCGACCGCCCGCTCGGCCTCGCGGCCCATGAACCAGTAGTCGCCCCGCAGCCCGATGTTCGCGGTGAAGCCTTCGTACTCGAGCCGGTCGCGAACGTAGAAGTCCCCCACCCACGGGTGCGCGCGCCACAGGTCGTGGGCGCCGCCCAGCCCGTCGGCGTCGTAGACCCACGGGTCCTGGATCGTCATGTACTGCACGGTCTGCAGCTGGTGCTCGAGCCCCACCTCCAGCTCGTGGCGCCTGACGCGCTGCGTCAGGCTCCACTGGAGGCCGTAGCTGTTGCTGCGGCGGTCCTGCCAGGTGTCGTTGTCGCCGGTATCGATGAAGTAGTCGGCCTGCTTCAGCGAGTCGGCGGGCGGCAGCGCGCGGTCGTCGGGCTGCTCGTACTCCCACCACATCTTGCCCATGACGTCCTGACGCTGCGCGAAGAAGTAGCGGGAGAGCTGGAGCGTCGTGAATCCCTGCGTCGAGAGCGTGCGGCGCCATTCGATCGAGGCCTGGACGTTGTCCTCGAAGATGGTGGGCGCGTGGTCGATGCGGCGGGCCCATCGCCAGGGGAAGGCCGGGTCGCCCGCGTCGCCGGTGGCGTTGATGAAAGTGCGGCTGAAGCCCTGGTCGATGGCGATGCGCTTCAAGTAGCCGGCCGTCAGCTTGTCGCGCGCGTTGGGCTTCCAGGTCAGCGCGTAGCGCGCGGCCCAGCGGTTGTCCTCCGCCGGCGAGAAGGAGGAGCCGTAGCGGAAGCGGTAACCGAAGAACGCGTCCTCGTAGCTCGAGCTCAACCGCCGGCGCTGCGCGGGCTCGAAGGTGTTCTGGAACAGGCTCGAGAGCCAGCCGTCCGACCGCGGCGAGAGGAAGCGCGTCTCGTAGAGGCTCCCCGAGAGGTCCACGATCGAGGAGAAGGTACCGGGGGCGCCCAGCCCCTTGAACAGCCTGCCGAAGGCCGGGTCCGGACCGCTCAGCACCGTCTGGAACGAGCGGCCCCCGTAGGTCCCGCTGGTCAGCGTGAGGCCGCCCGCGAACCCGTCGCCGCCCTCCTTGAGCTTGACCTCGACGATGCCCGAGAGCGCGTTGCCGTAGCGCACGTCGTAGGCGCCGGTCGCGACGTTGACCTCGGCCACCGAGCGCGCGTTGAGCTGCCCCGCGGTGGACTGCCCGGTCACGAGGTCGCGGTTCGCGACGCCGTTCACCACGAAGATGGTCTCGTCGGCACGCCCGCCACGCACGTGGATCTGGTCGTTCTCGGTGCTGATGCCGGCCTGCTGCTGGAGCACCTCGCTGATGGTCTGCACCGGCAGGTTCCGGATCTCGCTGGCGGTGACGCTGCGGATCGTGGCGCCCTGCCTGCCCTCGACCAGCCGCCGCTCGGCGGTGACCTCG
>CAYHRW010000304.1:1762-3262 GCA_964359105.1 uncultured bacterium | reverse complement strand
CCGCCATCGGGCGATCTGCCCGGCGCCGGCCAGGGATCTTGCGGATCGCACTGGGTCCGGCCGATTCGTGCGCAACGCAACGGCCGGCCCCCCGCGCTCACCTCACGCCGCGTGCGCCTCGGGCTCCCGCGGCTCCTCCCCGGTCTCGGGCGACGCCCCGGGCTTCTCCACGCCGTAGGCGATCAGCTTGCGGTAGAGCGTGGAGGCGTTGATGCCCAGGATCTCGCTCGCCCGCTTCTTCTGCCACCTGGTGTAGTTGAGCACCTTGAGGATGTACTCCTTCTCCAGCTCCTCGAGGCTCAGCGTGGGGGAATCGATGATCAGGCTGCCGCGGTGGGACGCGCCGAAGCGGATCTTGTCGGGCAGGTCCTCCGGCCCGATCAGCCCGCCCTCGTCCAGGATGAGGGCGCGCTCCATGACGTTCTCCAGCTCGCGCACGTTGCCCGGCCAGTCGTACTTCATGAGCAGGTCCATGGCCTCCTTGCTCGCGGTCTTGGAGGGGTTGTTCTGCGCGTAGCGCTTGAGGAAGTGGTCCACCAGCAGCGGGATGTCGTCGCGCCGCTGCCGCAGCGACGGCAGCCGGATCGGGATCACGTTGAGCCGGTAGAACAGGTCGGCGCGGAAGCGGCCCTCGGTGACCTCGCGCTCGAGATCGGTGTTGGTCGCCGCCACCAGCCGGCAGTCGATCTTGACCGGCTGCGTGCCGCCCACCGGGATGACCTCGCGCTCCTGGAGCGCGCGCAGCAGCTTGACCTGGGTGGCGAGCGGCGTCTCCCCGACCTCGTCGAGGAAGAACGTGCCGCCCTCGGCGACCTGGAACAGGCCGGCCGAGTCGCGCACCGCCCCGGTGAAGGAGCCCTTCACGTGGCCGAACAGGTTGCTCTCGAGCAGGTCGCGCGGGATCGCGCCGCAATTGATGCTGACGAACGGTCCCTGCGCGTGGCGGCTGCGGTAGTGGATCTCGCGGGCGATCAGCTCCTTACCGGTGCCGCTCTCGCCCTGGATCATGATGGTGGCCTCGCTGTTCGCCACCTTCTCGACCATCTTGAAGACCCGCACCATCTCCTCGGACGTGCCGATGATCTCCTTGTCCTCGTGTCCCTTCTTGAGCTCGCGCTTCAGGTAGAGGTTCTCGGAGCGCACCCGCCGCATCTCGATGGCGTTGCGCACGACCAGCTTGATCTCGTCGTTCTTCGCGTTCTTGATGAGGTACTGGAAGGCCCCCATGTTGACCGCGTCGATCGCCGACTGCTGCGAGGCGTACGCGGTCATGATGACGACCGGCAGCGACGGGTCGTGCTTCTTGATGCCCTGCAGCAGCTGGATGCCGTCCATGCCGGGCATGCGGATGTCCGTGATCACGACGTCGAAGGCCTCGGCCCGCACCTTCTCGAGCGCGTCCCTGCCGTTGTTGACCGTGGTGACCTGGTAGCCTTCCTTGCGCAGCACGATGCCCAGGAACTGGGTCATGCTCTGCTCATCGTCCACCACCAGGATCTT
>CAYHRW010000304.1:0-1662 GCA_964359105.1 uncultured bacterium | reverse complement strand
GCGAGCGTCTGGTTCCGGCGCGCGCGGCGCTCCATCTCGCGCACGTCGGTCAGGTCCTGGAACACCGCCACCACTCCGGTCGCGGCGTCCTCGTGCATGAGCAGGTTGGTCGAGATCCCGAGCGGCTGCTCGGCGCCGCGCACCGAGCGCACCACCAGCTCCGCACGGTTGCGCGAGACCCCGCGCGTCAGGGTCTCGAACACCAGGTCGCGCAGCGCGGCGAGCCGCTCCGGGAACGCGTCCCGGATCCGCCGGCCGCGCACCTCGAGCGTGCGCACGCCCAGCACCGCTTCCGCCGCCGGGTTCAGGTAGGCCACCGTGCCCCAGGCGTCCACCGTGAGCACCCCGGTCGCGAGGTGGCGCAGGATCACGTCGTTGTCCACCCGCACGCGGTGCAGCTCGCGGGTGGTGCGCGCCAGGTCGTCGTGCGCGCGCCGCACGCCGCGCCCCAGCAACCCGGCCAGCACACCGACGATGACCAGGAACCCGGCCATCATGCCGGGCCGCGGCAGCACGTCGCCGACGAGCGGCGCCACACCCGGCGCGAGCGCGAGCAGGTAGGCGGCGCACGCTCCCGCCGCGGCGAACAACCCGCCCGGCAGGCGATCGAGCAGCCCGCCGGTGATGACCACGAGCACGTAGAACAGCACGAACTGGCTCTCGCGCCCGCCGGTGCGGGCGGCGAGCGCGGTCACCAGCGCGAGGTCGGCCACCAGGTTCGCGTACACCTGCAGCCGCACGCCGCGCCGCAGCGCCAGGCCGCCCCAGAACACCGCCGACACCGCCGCGAGCAGGGCCAGCGACCACACCAGCACGCGCCCCGCGGCCGGCCCGGCGTCCGGGCGCAGCATCACGCCCGCCGGGATCGCGATCATCGCGACCAGCAGCCGCGCGCGCACCAGGGTCGCGAGACCCCGCCAGCGCGCGTCCGCCGTGTCGTTCGGCGCGCTCTCCGGCCGTTCCGGGCCGCCCATGCCGTGCGGAGCCGTCATCAGTTGTTCCCGCCGGCCACGACGCTGATGAGCTTGAACATGGGCAGGTACATCGCGATGACCATGCCACCCACGATGCCGCCCATCACCACGATCATGACCGGCTCGATGATCGAGGTGAGCGCGTCCACTGCGCTGTCCACCTCGGCCTCGTAGAACACCGCGATCTTCTGGAGCATCTCGTCGAGCGCGCCGGTCTGCTCGCCCACCGAGATCATCTGCACCACCATGGGCGGGAACACGCCGGAGGTCTTGAGCGGGGCCGACACGGTCTCGCCCTCGCGGATCGAGGTGCGCGCCGTCATGATCGCCTCCGCGATCACCTTGTTGCCCGCGGTGCGCGCGGTGATCTCGAGGCCCGAGAGGATGGGCACCCCCGAGGCGATGAGCGTGCCGAGCGTGCGGGTGAAGCGCGCCACGCTCCCCTTGAGCAGGACGTCGCCCAGCACCGGGATCCTGAGCATCATGCCGTCCACCTGGCGCCGCCCGTTCTCGGTCCGGTACAGCCGCTGGAAGCCGACGACCAGCGCCGCGATGAGCAGCGCGATCACCCACCAGAACGACTTGAGAAGGCCCGACAGGCCGAGCACGATCTTGGTCGGCAGCGGCAGCTCCCCGCCGAAGTCGGTGAACATCTTGGCGAAGGTGGGGATGATGAAGATGAGCATGA
>CAYHRW010000303.1:0-3283 GCA_964359105.1 uncultured bacterium | reverse complement strand
CTCGATCGGCGTGTTGCGGGTGTTGGTCATGTGCGCCTGAAGCGCGCTCGCGCCGTGCCAGCCGGGGCCCGCGCCGTGCCCGCCGCCCAGCGTCTCGTAGTAGGCGAACGGCTCGCCGGTGCGCGGGTCGGCGCCGCCGATCAGCACGTTGTTCATGGTGCCGCTGCTCGCGGCCGGGATGCGGCCGGGCAGCGCGCGCGCGAAGGCGCCGAGCACCGCGTCCACGATGCGCTGCGAGGTCTCGACGTTGCCGGCCGCGACCGCGGCGGGCGGGCGCGCGTTCACCACGGTGCCGGCGGGCGCGACGACCTCGAGCGCGCGGAACGCGCCGTCGTTGACCGGGAAGGACCCGCCCAGCACGCAGCGCAGCACGTAGGCGCAGGCGGCGCGGGTCACCGCCTCGACCGCGTTCACCGGGCCCGGGACCTGGGGACTCGTGCCGGTGAAGTCCACGCGCACGCGGCCGCCGCCGAGCGTGAGCGTGACGGCGATCCGCACCGGGCCGCTGCCGAGGCCGTCGTCGTCGAGCGCGTCCGCGAATCGCCAGCGCCCGCGCGGCAGCTTCGCCAGCCCGGCGCGTACCTGGCGCTCGGAATAGTCCATGAGCGCCTCCGCGGCGCGCGTGAGCTCGGCCCTGCTACCCCGCTTCGCGTACTCGGCGAGCCGGCGCGCCCCGGTGGCCTGGGCGCCGAGCTGTGCGGCCAGATCGGCGCGGCGCTCGTCGGCGGTGCGCACGTTCGCGAGCACCAGTCGCAGCATGTCCTCCTGCGTGCGCCCGGCGCGCTGCAGGTACACGGGCGGGATGCGCAGGCCCTCCTCGTAGATCTCGCGCGCCAGCGGCATGGAGCCGGGCGCGGCGCCGCCGACGTCGGCGTGGTGCGCGCGGCTGGCGACGAAGAAGTCGGGGCGGCCGCGCCCGAGGAAGACGGGCGTCACGAGCGTGATGTCGGGCAGGTGGGTGCCCCCGGCGTAGGGGTCGTTCAAGATCACGGTGTCGCCGGGCCGGAACGGCCCCAGCGCCAGCGCGGCCTCGACGGCGCGCGGCAGGCTGCCGAGGTGCACCGGGATGTGCGCGGCCTGCGCCACCAGCCGCCCGCGCGCGTCGAACACGGCGCACGAGTGGTCCAGGCGCTCCTTGATGTTGGGCGAGTGCGCGGTGCGCATGAGGGCCACGCCCATCTCCTCGGCGGCGGCGGCGAACAGGCCGTCGTAGAGCGCGAGGGTCACCCCGTCGAGCTTCCCGGACCGCGCGCGCGCGCTCACGGCGTCCGCCTCAGCACCAGCGTCCCGGTACGGTGCACGCGCGCGCTCCAACCGGGAGCGATCCACAGCGTGGCCCCGTCGTCGGCGACGATCGCGGGGCCGCGCAGCGGGCGGGCGCGCGGGACGGCGGCGCGCGGCCAGACGGCGGCCTCGAGCCAGCGGCCGGCGTGGCGGACGCGCTGGCGGGCCGGGCGCACGCCGCGCGCCACGCGCGGCGGGGCCAGGTCCAGACGGTCCCATTCCGGCGGCGTGCCCGCGCGCACCTCGATGGTCACCACCTCGACCCCGCGGGCGCGGTCGGCGTAGCCGTAGCGGCGCTCGTGCTCGGCGTGGAAGCGTTCCTCGAGGGCGCGGCCGCCGGGCATCGCGATCTCGTGCGACTGGCCGCGGTAGCGCACCTCGGCCCAGCGCTCGACCGCGAGGCCGCGCCGCTGGGCACCCGCGACAGCGGATCGACCGGCGAACTCGGCGCGCACGGCGCGCTCGAGCGCCCGCCACGCCCGCTCGAGCGCGCGGGTCGCGCGGGCGTCGAGCAGCACGGAGCGGCTCTTCTCGCGGCGCGACCCACCGGCCAGCGCGCCGAGCGCGGCGAGCACGCCGGCGTGGAGCGGGAACAGCACAGCGTCGCAGCCGAGCGAGCCCGCGAGCGCGCAGGCATGCAGGCCGCCGGCGCCGCCGAAGGCGACCAGCGCGGCGCCGCGCGGGTCGTGGGCCTGCTCGACCGAGACCCTGCGGAGCGCCGCCTCCATGCGCGCGTCGGCGATGGCGATGATGCCTTCCGCGGCCGCGGCGGCATCGCGCCGCCCGAGCCGGCGCGCGATCGGCTCGAGCACGCGCGCTGCGGCGGCGCGGTCGAGCGCCAGCGCGCCACCGGCGAGCGCTTCTCCCGGGATGCGGCCGAGCACCACCAGCGCGTCGGTCACGGTGGCGGGTCCGCCGCGGCCGTAGCAGGCGGGACCGGGGTCGGCGCCGGCGCTCTCGGGGCCGACGTGGAGCAGGCCGCCCTGGTCCACGCGCGCGATCGAGCCGCCGCCCGCGCCCACGGTGTGCACGTCGAGCACCGGGAGCAGGACCGGGAAGCCGGCGACCTCGCGCGCGCGCCGGCGCGGCAGGCCGCCCGCGACGTAGGCGCAGTCGGTCGAGGTGCCGCCCACGTCAATGGTGAGCGCGCGCGCGAAGCCGCAGGCGCGCGCCACCTCGAAGGCGGCGGCAAGCCCGGCGGCGGGGCCGGACAGAAGCTGGCGCACCGGCTCGCGCGCGGCGAGCGCGGGCGGCGCGGTGCCGCCGTGCGAGAGCACGATCTCGAGCCGCGCGGGCGTGCCACGGCTGAGGCCGCCGAGGTAGGCGGAGACGCGCGGCATCAGGTAGGCGTTGGTGACCGTGGTGGCGAAGCGCTCGTACTCGCGCACCTCGGGGCAGAGCGTCGCGGAGAGCGTGACGGGCACGCCGAGCCTCGCCAGCGCGCGCGCGAGCCGGCGCTCGTGCGCGGGGTTCGCATAGCTGTGGAGCAGCCCCACGGCCACGGCCTCGGCGCCCGAGCGGCGCACCGCGGCAGCAGCGCGGCGCGCGGCGGCGGCGGTGAGCGGGACCAGCGCGGCGCCGCCGGGACCCACCCGCTCGCGCACGCCGAAGCGCCGCGCGGCGGGGACCAGCGGCGCGGCCCGGCGCGGCGCCAGGGCGTAGAGGTCGGGCCGGTCCTGCCGGCCGATCTCGAGCAGGTCCTCGAAGCCTTCGGTGGTGACGAGCGCGACCTTCGCGCCCTTGCGTTCGAGCAGCGCGTTGGTGGCCACGGTCGAGCCGTGGCGCACGCGCGTGCCGCGGCCGGCACCGAGCCGGGCGAGCCCCTCGAGCACGGCGCGCTCGGGGGCGCGCGGGGTCGAGGGGACCTTCAGCGCGACCAGCCGGCCGCCCGCGACCGCGACGAAGTCGGTGAAGGTGCCGCCGGTGTCCACGCCCGCGGCGCGGGGGGGCCCCCCCCCCCCCCCCCCCCCCCCCCCCCACAACCCCCCCCCCCCCCCAG
>CAYHRW010000302.1:0-3296 GCA_964359105.1 uncultured bacterium | reverse complement strand
TGACCCTCGAGAAGGGCAATCCCAGCATGACCGGTGCTGCCGCGGACCCTCCGGCAGCGCTTCACCGGCCCTCGACCCGCTCTCGGCCTGGTCGCCGAGCGGGAGCCTGCCGCGCGGGTCGGCGAACCCCGTGAGCGGCAGGAGACCGTCCTGCGGCAGCGGCCGCCGCCTGCGAACGGGCCATGCGGTCGCGCGGCGCGGCCGGCGGCCCGTGGCCATGCCCGTGGCTACGGTTCCCGTGTCCAGCCGCGCCGTCCCGACTGCGGCCACGAGCATCCCGCCGGCAGCGAAAGCGGTTCGGCCGGCAACTTCCCGCTCGCCGAGCACGCGCCCGGTGCCGCGGCGAAGCAGTGGACGGCCGCGAAGCCCGGGGCGATGGCGCGGGTGCCGGGCGAGCCGGCCGCCCCCCCCATGGCGCCCGCGCCCGGCATCGGACCAGACGCTCTCGCTGTGGCTCGCTTGCGGGGCGCTGTCCGCGCTAATCGTAAGCTTCGTCGCGGTCAGGGTCAGCGACGAGCGGGCGAGCCAGCCGATCGAAGGCTCGCGCGCGGACCAGCCGGAGCGGGCGCCGGATGGCCAGAGGTAGCCCCGCGGCCGATACGCTAGTGCAGGGTGGCGCTGGGATGACGCGCCTCGGGAGGAGTTAACCCCGCGATGCTCCGGCCGGCGACAACGCCGGAGCGCCGGATTTGGCCTTGCCCGGCCCTGGAGCGGGTGCCACACTTCCCGCCGGGCCGGCAGATCCTCCAGCTCGGCCCGCGGCCGCCGTCCTCGGAGCTTTCGCCATGTCCGGACCGCATGCGCTGCCGCAGCGTTCGTGGCTGAACCCCTCAGCCGCGACGTACGTTTCATGGGGTGTTGCCCGTCCCCGCCGTGCGGCGGGCATCGCCGCGCCGATCATGCTCGCGGCCGCGCTGTACGTGGCCGCCGCGCCCGCGGCGGCGAGCCCGGGCGAGAGCTGCCTCAACCCGCTCCCGATCCCGGTGCTCCCGTTCTTCCACCACGACACGACGACGCGATACCAGGACGATGTTCGACCACCGCCTGGAACCTGCGGACCCATCAACCCGTGGCTGGGCCTGGGGCCGGACGTGGTGTTCCAGTTCCAGTCCTTCGCCCAGCAGCCGGAATCGGTCGTCGTGTCCGTGGTGCCGCATCAGCACTGGGACGTCGCGATCTACGCCTACGCCGACAACTGCCTCGGGAGCTGCGTCGGAGTGGCGAACGCGAACGGTCCCGGCGGTTCCGAGACCTTCGCGCTCGCGGTGGATCCGCTCCGGCCCTACTTCTTCGTGGTGGACGGCGTGGGAGGGGACGGCGGGCCGTTCACCTTCTTCTGCGCGAGCCAACTGGACACGCTGTGCCGCAAGATCCTGCCATTCCCGCTCCTGGTGACGCTCGATGATGTGGAAAAGGAGGGGTTCATCCTCAAGCGGCGTGCTTCCAACAATCCCACGCACGTGATCACGCCGCTCGCCGACTGCAGCGTGCGCTATCAGGTTCCCGACCCCGCCGAGGGGCCGCTGTTTGGCCCGCCCTGGATCACCTACACGTCGGCCGAGGGCACGCGCTTCCTGGGGATGAGCTTCGCCGCCGCGGTGACCGCGGCGGTGTGGTTCGAGGGCGACTACGTGGTGTTCTCGAAGAACGACGTCCCGGGGGCAGTCCCCTGCTGGGCGCAGTTCGGCTTCCGGGGCTTCAGCCAGGTCGCGACCGCCCCCCCCGAGGGTTTCGCGCGGGCCCGCTGCAACGTGCATGTGGACGTGCAGCCGTTTTTCACCCTTCCCGGGGTGCTGTTCGACGACGCCAGGAGCTGCGTTACCGACGAGGATTCGCCGGCCCCGTGTCGCGACGGCTTCGACTGTTCGTTCCGGTCCCCGCGGGTCATGCGCCGGGTCCCGGTGGGCGAGCCACAGTCGATCGAGCTCAACTTCTTCACCAGCGCGACCGCCCGCGCCGTCGGCGCCGCCGAGGCCGCGCTCGTGGATTTCGATCTGCTGATCGAGTGCGCCGACCCGCCGGAGGACGGCCAGGATTCGCCACCGACGCGTAGGCCCGTGACCTTCCGCGTGCGCCGCGCAGGCGCGGAACTCCGACCGGCGCAGCAGAAGGGCTTGGCCTCCGTGCCGTCGGGCTACACGTCGTCCTTCTTCCCCACGGCGGCCGAAGATCTGCCGACCGGTCTCGCCTGGAACTCGGGACCGGGCTTCGCCGCCGGCCTCTACCTGCCGCGGCGGACCGCGATGCAGCCGGCTCCGACCGGGGCGACGGTGCCCGACACCTGCGAGCTGCTGCGCTTCACCGGCGGGCCGCTGGCTTCCTTCCCGAGCGGTGCCGTCATCGCTCCATCGGACCTCGCGTTCGATCCGGGCGGCGGATTCGGCGGCGATCTGTATGCGGCGGTGGTGGATTCCTTCCGCTCCGGAACCGGCCAGCCCGCGCCGGGGGGAGGCGCGGTCGTCTCGGTGAGCCCGGCGGGCACGGTGGCTCCGTTCGCCGACGGACTCGACTCGCCGGTGGCCCTCGAGTTCGCCGACGGGCCGGGCTGGGACGGGAACCTCTACGTGGCCGAGAACCTGGGCGGCGAAGTGAAGCGGGTGCTCTCGACGGGGGTGGTCGAGCCGTTCCTGGCCGGCCGCGCCCTGCCGATCGACCTCCTCATGGGCAGCGGCGACTTCGGCGACCGGCTCTACTTGGCCGAGACCGACACGCTCTTTCCCGACACCATCCCGCACTCCGACGCGGGGAGAATCGTCTCGTTCGACAGCGGTGGCGGAGAGCTTCCGCTGGTTTCGGGACTCCACCAGCCGACCTCGCTGGCGCAGGGCGATCCGTCAGGACCCTTCGGCAACTACCTCTACGTCGCGCTCTACAACCTGCTCGACGCCGACGGGCTCACGATCCCCGCCACCGGCCGCATCGTGCGCGTGGATCCGGCCGGCGTCGTGACGCCGTTCGCCGACTCGCTGGAGCAGCCGATGCGGCTCGAGTTCTCGACCGCGGGCCGTTTCTACGTGGCGGTGGCCGGCGGGCTGGTCGAGATCCGCACGTCTTCGACATCGGTGGAGCCTTCCGCGGCGGGGCCGGGTCGGCTGGGCCTCGACGCCGTCCCCAACCCGTCGCGAGGCGGGGTCTGGTTGCGCTTTACGCTCCCTCGCCCGATGCGCATCCACGTCGAGGTGCTCGATCCCGCTGGCCGGCGAGTGGCGCGGGCTGGAGCCAAAGCGACTGAAACGGCAGTGACCAGCCGGACGGTGTGAGTGCGGTCGGTGAACCATGCAGGTTGGGGAAGAGAC
>CAYHRW010000301.1:0-3312 GCA_964359105.1 uncultured bacterium | reverse complement strand
GGACGACGAGAACAAGACCGACCTCGCGATCGTGCCCGTCGAAGGCGGCGCCGAGCGGAAGCTCGGAGTGATCGGCGCGCCGTTCGCCTGGTCGCCCGACGGGAAGTGGCTCGCCTGGGCGGGCGGCAGCGACCGGAAGAAGCACGTCGAGAAGAGCGACCTCCGGGTCGTGTCTTCGTCAGGCGGCACGCCCGTGAACCTCACGGCCTCCTTCGACGAGGACGCGAAGGAGCCGGCGTGGAGCCCGGGCTCGGACACGCTCTACTTCCACTCCGCGCAGCGCGTCACCACCATGCTGGCCGCGGTGCCGCGCACCAGCGGCCCGGGCACGCTCGGCGTGGACCTCGACGCCGAGGCGGGCGTGCCGGTGGTCGCCGGCGACGGCCGCGTGGCGTGGGTGCAGTCGAGCGCTGCGGCGCCGTCCGAGGTGTGGGTCGCCGACCGCGCGGGACTGCCGGGCCGGAGGATGACGGGGATCAACGCCGGCATCGCGGACCTGACGCTCGGCGCGACGCGCGCCGTGCAGTGGACCAGCACCGACCGGGTGGAGGTCGAGGGCCTGCTGCTGCGCCCCGCGGGCGCGAGGCCGAACGCGCCGCTCAAGACGCTCGTCCTGCTCCACGGCGGCCCCTACACCGCGCGCTACGCTCTCGGCTTCCAGGCGCTGCCCCAGTACTTCGCGGCGCACGGCTACCAGGTATTCATGCCGAACTTCCGCTCGAGCGGCGGATACGGCACGGCGTTCATGCAGCGACAGCGCAGCGACTGGGGCTTCCAGGACTGGCAGGACGTCGCGAGCGGCGTGGACAGCCTGGTGAGGTGGGGGCTCGCCGACGGGAGGCGTCTCGGCGTGTACGGCGGTTCCTACGGCGGTTACCTCTCGGCGTGGGCCATCACCCAGACCGACCGCTTCGATGCGGCCTGCGTGCTGGCGGGCGCGGTGGACCTGCCCGCGCTGTTCGGCCAGAGCGACGTGCACCAGTACCGCGCGTTCGAGTTCGAGGGTTACCCGTGGGAGACGCCCGATCTCTGGCGGCGCTCCTCGCCCATCACGCACATCCGGGACGCGAAGACGCCGACGCTCATCATCATCGGCGAGAACGACGCGCGCATCCCCTACCCGCAGGGCCAGCAGCTCTACACGGCGCTCGTGAATCTCGGCGTGCCGGCCGAGTTCGCGCACTACCCGCGCGAGGGCCACGGCCTGCGCGAGCCGCGCCACCGCGCCGACCAGACCACACGCATGCTGCGCTGGTTCGACCGGTGGATGCGGTGACGTGAGGAGGGCCGCGGCCGGATCGCGCGCGCGGCGGAGGCCCCGGCGCCGGGGAGCGACGGCCGGGAGGTCCGGCCGGGGAACGGCCCCCTCGCTCCTGCTGCGCCGGCTCGTGCGCCTGCGCCTGGCCTGCGGCGGCGACGCGGCGGCGCGCAAGCTCGCCCTGCTGCGCTCGCTCGAGCGCGCGACGCTCGGCAGCGCGCGCGAGGTCGAGACGCTGCACGAGATCCTGTGCTTCCTGCGCGCCTACCCGGACGACCCGCCGGTGCTCGCGCGGGTCGAGCGCATGCTCGAACGCTTCGCGCGCCGCCGCGACCTCCGGCGCCACCGCGCGGCCCTTGCCGACACCGGCATCGCCGGCACCGACATCCGCTTCCCGTTCTTCGCCGAGACCGCGCGCTGGCTGGCGCGCCGCTGGCCCGGGCGGCTCGCCGTGGACTGGGAGAGCTTCGAGAAGGCGGAGCAGCTCGAGGAGCTGCTCCCCCACCTGGTGCCGTTCGCCGAGACCGCCGGGCTCGACGAATACGACTACGGCACGCGCGGCTGGGTGCGGCTCCTCAAGGGCCCGCGCACCAGCGACGCGGCGTTCGTCATCCGCCGCCTCGCCGCGCTCGCGGCGAGCGACCCGCTGCGCGAGACCCTGCACGACCGGCTCGACATGCCGGTGGTGCTCTCCCCCGGGCCCGACACGCCGTCGCGGACGCGCGCGAAGTGGCCGGTCGCCGGCGTCGCGTACCAGGCGAAGCCGCTCACGCGGGCGCGGCCCGACCTGCGCATCGAGGCGAAGGGGGCGCCGCTCTCGGTGCGCGCGGTGCCGCCCGCGGAAGGCCGGCGCCTCATCGCCCTCGCGCTCGAGTCCCTGGTGACACGGAGCCGCGACCTCGACGTGTTCACCTACGGCGACCCGCGCGACGTGCGGCTCGTGGACTTCGGCGGCGGTCTCCAGTTCGCCTGCATCGGCGCGCGGCCCGAGCGCCGGCTGCTGCTCGAAGCGGTCTACGGCTACCTCACGCTCAAGAACGGCGTGCCGGTGGGCTACGTGCTGAACAGCGCGCTCTACCGCTCGGCCGAGATCGCCTACAATGTGTTCGAGACCTTCCGCGGCGCCGAGGCCGCCGCGATCTACGCGCGGGTCCTCGCCATGACGCGCGCGCTGTTCGGCGCCGACGCGTTCACCATCTTCCCCTACCAGCTCGGCGCCGGGAATCACGAGGCCATCGAATCGGGCGCGTGGTGGTTCTACCAGAAGCTCGGCTTCCGCCCGCGCGATCCGGGCGCGCGGCGCCTGATGCGGCGCGAGCTGGCGCGCATGGCGGCGCGGCCGGCGCACCGCTCGAGCCACGCGACGCTCGAGCGGCTCGCCGAGCACAACGTCTACCTGCACCTCGGCCGCGAGCGCGGGGACGTGATCGGTCTGCTGCCGCTCGCGCGCGCCGGGATCGCGGTGTCGCGGGACCTGGCGCGGCGCTTCGGCCCCGACCGCGAGCGCGCGGCGCGGGAATGCCGGCGCGAGGCCGCCGCCCTGCTCGGCGTGCGCGCGACCCGCGGCTGGAGCGCGGGCGAGAAGCTCGCGTGGGAGCGCTGGGCGCCGCTCGTCACCATCCTGCCCGGCCTTGCGCGCTGGAGCGTCGAGGAGAAGCGCGCGCTCGTCGCCGTCGTCCGCGCCAAGGGCGGCGTGCGCGAGTCCGATTTCGTCCGCCGTTTCGACGCGCACGCGAAGCTGCGCCGCGCGGTGCGCGCGCTGGTGCTCGCGACCCGGGAATGAAGCGCGGCCCATCGGCCGCAGGAGGTCACGTCATGCGCAGGGCTTCGCCGGTCGCGGCCGTCGCCGCGTTGCTGGTTCTCGCCAACGCCTCCGCGGTCCGCGCGGACGAGACGGAGAGAGGGCACGACCCGTGGGCGCCGCTGCGCTTCTTCGTCGGCGCCTGGGAGGGCACGGGTGGCGGCCAGCCCGGCACGTCGCGCGTCAGCCGCGAGTACCGTCTCACGCTGGGCGGCCGCTTCCTCGAGGTGCGGAATCGGGCGGTCTACGCCCC
>CAYHRW010000300.1:0-3336 GCA_964359105.1 uncultured bacterium | reverse complement strand
GGGTCCTTCCGCCCGCGGCGCACTCGATGCGCGCGACCCGGTTCGCGAGCCGCGTCCCCTCGGCGCCCACCAGGTAGAGCCCGGGCGGCACGCGCCGCCCGCGCGCGTCGGTGCCGTCCCAGCGCGCCACGCCGGCCGCGGGCACGAGCCGGCGCACCACGCGGCCCGCGAGGTCGGCGATCACGAGCCGCGCGGCCGGCGGCCCGCTGATGGTGGTGGCGTCGCGGAACGGGTTGGGGGCGCAGGTCAGGCGCGTGCGAGGTCCGCCCGCGCACGGCCCGGCGCGCACCATGAGCGCGGCGGCGGCGGTGGCCTGGTCGTGCCGCGCCCCGTGCTCGTCGAGCGCGGTCGCGGTCAGGCTCGCCGGGCCGGGGGCCAGGCCGCACGGGAGCCCGACGTAGGCCACGGTCTGGTCGCCCGGCACGCGCGCGAGCGGCACCGCCGCGCCGCTCGTCGGTACGATCGCGATCTCGACCGCCGTCACCCGGTCCGGGTCGGTCGCGCTCCACTCCACCCGGACCGTGTCGCCGGCCGCGACGGTATCGCCCTTCGCGGGCGCCAGCACCGCGACCGCCGGCGGGCGGTCCACGCGGCCGATCACGGTGAAGCCGAAGCGCGCCTGGTCGGGCGGCAGCGGCACCCACCAGTCGTCCACGCAGTCCGGGCAGTTGTCCGCGATCACCCGGTAGAGGTACCCGCGCAGCGTGAAGCTGCCGTCGTCCACCTGCGCCACCTCGGCCCACGGCGCGAAGTACGGCAGCCGGAAGCCCGCGCGCACGGTGAAGGTGCCGCCCACGCGCGGCCACACCCGCACCGGCGGCAGGAACGAGTCGGGCAGCGCCACCGTCTCGGTCACCTCGACCCGCTGCGCGCGGTGGACGCCGCGCCAGCGCTCGAGCGTGCCGGGGCCGCCCTCGCCGATCCGCAGCGTGTCGAGGTCGAGCGCGCGCAGCTGCGTGCCAACCGCCTCGTCGTGCCAGATGCCGAGTCCCGGGCGCACCGCGTCGAGCGCGGCGGCCGCGTCGAGCCTGCCCCACCCTGTCTCGCGCTCCACGCCCGGCGCGCCGATGTCGTCGGCGCTCTCGCGCAGCACGCGCTGGAAGTCCACGTCGGTGAGCTCGGGACGCGCCGCCGCGAGCAGGCCCACCGCGCCGGTCACGAACGGCGCCGCGAACGAGGTGCCCGCCGCCGGGACGTAGCCCGGGTACGATGCGCCGGCCGCGCTCGGGTAGGTCATGAACGTGGTCCACACGTCCACGCCCGGCGCGACCAGGTCGAGCCCGGGACCGTACGAGGAGAACACCGCGCGGCGGTCGTAGGGGTCGCTGGCACCCACCTGGATGCACAGCCCGTCCGCGGCGTAGGCGGCCGGATACTGCGCCTTGTCGCCGAAGGAGTAGCCCTTGTTGCCCGCGGCGGCCACCACCACGCAGCGGTGCGTGAGCCCGTAGTAGAGCGCGGAGCGCTCGAGGCGCGAGGGCCCGTCGCCCGCGAAGGACAGGTTCATGGCGCGCGCGCCCACGCTCACCGCGTAGGCGACGGCGCGCGCGATGTCGAACGTGGTGGCGTAGCCGGTGTTGCCGGGCGTGATCTTGATGGGCACGATGCGGCAGCCGAAGTTGGCGTCGCCGTCGCCGCCGCACACGCCGGCCGCGCCCAGCGAGTCGAAGTGGGCGCCGTCGTTGGTGCGCGCCGCCATCACGCCCGCCACCGGCGTGCCGTGGCCGAACGAGTCCGCGAACGCGCCCGCCGGGTCCACGCCGGTGACGTTCACGCCCAGCTCGACGCGCGACGCCCCGCCCGGGAGCGTCGCCTGCAGGTCGGGATGAGCCGGGTCTATGCCGGTGTCGGCCACCGCGAGCCGCAGGTCGTTCGCACCCACCGAGCGCTGCCACGCCGCGAGCGCCTGGATGTCGGCGCCGGCGATGCCGCCGTAGGCCGCGGCCGGCCCGAGGTTGCGCAGCCCCCACTGGCGCCCGTCCTGGAACAGCGGGTCGTTCGGGAACACCGGGGCGAAAGGCGGCGCCGCGATCTCGCGCACCCGGTTGGGCTCGGCCCAGGCGACGTCGGGGTCGTCCGCGAGCGAGTCGAGCGCCGCCGCGGCCGCGGTCGCGTCGCGCGCTTCGAGCCTCCACACCCGGTCCGGATGAAGGGTGAACGGGTTCGCGGGGTCGTCGTCGCGCGGGAGCGCGAGGCCGTCGGCGAGCGTGCCGCGCGGCGCCAGCCCGAGCGTGGCGAAGCGCGCGGCGAGGCGCGCGCGCTGGGAGAGCGCCGCGCGGCCGGGAGACGCGGGCGCGACCTCGATCACCAGCTCGCGCGCCGGATCGGCGGGTGCGGGGGCGGCGAGGGCGAGAACGGAGAGGAACAGGAGCGCACGCATGGGAGTCCCGCCGGGGGCGGGTGGTTCAGGCGGGGGCGGTGAGGGGGCTCGGGAGCATCGCAAGGCGCGTGCCGCGCGGAACCGGGCTACCGCAGATACCGGTGGCCCAGCTCCGTGCGGGCCGTGTTCGAGATGCGCAGCTCGTCCAGCGCGGCTTCGAGCGCGTACCACGGCGCCGGCTCGGCGGAGGGGCCGGCGCGCAGGTCGCCGCCGAAGTCGCTGAGCGTGCGCGGATTGAAGAAGTTGCCGATCAGGAGCGGCGCCTCGCTCGCGCGGATGCGCCCGGAGGTGGCGTAGAGGCCGTCGGGCATCCCGTCCAGGAAGAAGCGCACCACCTGGCCGTCGTAGGTCACGGCGACGTGCGTCCAGCGCCCGAGCTCGACCGCGCGCTGCGAGAAGAACGCGCGCGGCGTGCCGGCGTCCTCGGGGACGAACGCGAACATCAGCCGCCCGCGGGTCCCCGAGACGAGCAGGTCGCGGTGCCATTGCGGCGGCACGCCTTCGGTGGTCCGCCTGAGCTGGCGGCCGACGATGCCGAACATCCAGCTGCGCTCGTTGGCGAGCGGCGTCCAGCGGGCGGCGATGGGCGTGTCCTCGTAGAGGCCGTAGGCGGACAGGCTGAGCCACGCCTCGATGGTGAGCCCCGGCGAGAGGTCGAGCGCGGGGTTGTAGCGCGCGTGGACGAAGGAGTTGATCGAGCGCGTGAACACGCGCGCGCCGCGGAAGCGGCCGAAGTCGGTGCGGGTGTCGGGCCCGGCGGTGCCGTCGAGCCGGAACGGTCCGGCGTCGGCGGCGCGCGTGCCGCCGGTCTCGTCGAAGCGCCACAGCGCGACCGTCACCGAGTCGGGCGCGGGCGGGGCGACGGCCTCCGCGTTCAGGTGCGGCCCGGCGCCCGACGAGGGCGGTGCCGCGGGGATCCCGGCCGAGCGCGCGCACGAGAGCGCGGCGAGGAGCGC
>CAYHRW010000299.1:0-3359 GCA_964359105.1 uncultured bacterium | reverse complement strand
CCACGTAGTCCTCGGTGGGGTCGAGGCGGCCGTTGCCGTTCAAGTCCAGGCACCGCTGCTGCGCGCCGGGCACGGTGTCGCAGGTTCCGTTCCCGTTGCCGTCGAAGAACAGCGTGCCCGGCACGATGACCGTCGGGCGGACGTGGGCGAAGTCGGAGTAGCGCACCGGGAAGGCCGGGTCCCAGGCGAGGTTGGTGTGGTCCATCACGCAGGTCTGCGTGTCGTAGGCGGCGTACGCCCAGTTCTTGGCGTCGTCGGTGGCGACGCCGTTGCCGTCGCCGTCGAGCGCGGCGTTGCAGTCGTAGCTGGTCCTGCCCAGATCGGCGTTGATGGTCTGCGGCCCGGTCGGGTTCTCCCAGCCCACCATGTAGCGCACGCCCGGCAGCGCCGTGCCGTAGTCGCCGAGTGTGCACGGCGTGATCGAGCCGCCGTTGCTCAAGGCCAGCACCCCGACGTCATCCGCCGCGCACTGCATCCCGGCCAGGTCGGAGATGGTGCGGCCCGCGCTGTCGGCGAGCGCGCCCGAGGCGAAGCGCAGCACGTCGGCGAGCGCGAGCTGGCAGCCGGGCCCGCGGTAGTCGTAGAGGCCGTCCGAGCGGAACACCGAGTCGCGGCCGCCGGGAAAGAAGAAGGTGACGAGCACGAAGCCCTGCGCGGTGAGCGGCACGCCCGAGCCGAGCGAGCCCGGTTCGTGGCCGCCGGGTGCGATCACCACGACCGGCGCGCCGTCGGCGTAGCGCGACAGTGGGGGCGCGAGCACGCGCACCGCGAGCTTGCCCCCGGTCCCGGCCGCGGCCGAGGGCACGCGCGTGTCCACTGCGGAGGTGAGGCGGGGCGCGAGGGCAAGGGCGAGCGCGACGGCCGCGAGCGCCGGGGCCACGGGCCGCAGGAGACGGCGTGTGTGCGGGACGATGGGACGCAGGGCGGGGACGGGCGGCATGGGCGGCTCCTGGTCCGGTCGGCCGCCCCCTGCTGCCGCGGCCCGACCGCGTGTCTGCGCTGCGGAGAATGGTAGCAGCCCGCCGGGGGCACGGGCCGCAAGGCACCGCCGCTGCACGTCGCGTGCCGGGGCAGCGCGGTCTTCCGCAGCAGCCCGCCCGGCGCGGAAGCCGTGGAACGGCGCGGGCGGTTCACGTTCCGCGCATCCGGACCGGGGCGGCCAGTGCCCGGAGACCGTACCGTACCGGCCACCAGCCGGCGGCGGCCGCCCCCGATGGTACGGGAGACGGCCGCCGCTGCGATCGGGCTCGGCCTACCTGTCGAGCACCGTCACCCGGGTGTAGAGCGTGCGGCCCAGGCCCTCGATCCGGGCGAAGTAGACGCCCGCCGCAATGCGCGCGCCGTCGGCCTTCGCCAGCGCCCAGTCCACGCTCATCGCGCCGGGCGCGGCCTTGCCCGCGAAGGGCGTGGCCACCTTGCGGCCCGCGATGTCGAAGACCTCGAGCCTCACCTCCGCCTCGCGCTCCACCGTGAAGCTGAAGCGCGTGCCGCCCTGCGCCGGGTTCGGCGCGGCGGCGAGCGAGACGCGCCCGGCCGCCACGCCGGCCGCCACGTGGAACGGACCGATCAGGCCCTCGGGGCCCGCGCACGAGCGCACCCCGAGCCAGTAGGTGCCGCTCGCGTTCGGCGCGTGGTCGGTGAAGGCGAACACCACGTCGTCGGAAGTGGCCTCGAGCAGCGCCTCGTTGCCGGCGAACTCGCGCTCGCCGGCCGCGTTCTCACGGTAGACGTTGAAGCCGTCCACGTGAGCGTGCCTGTCGGTGGCCCAGGTCAGCCGCACGCCGCCGGCGGCCGGCTCGGCGGAGAGCCGCGTGATCTGGCTCTGCGGCGGAGTCGAGTGCAGGGCCTCCCACTCCGGATCGGGGATCGCATGGAAGTCCGACACCGCGACCGTGATGCCGGTGCCCTGCTGGTAGTCGTAGGTGAACGCCATGTAGTCGGCGCGGCAGGTGTAGGACGAGCTGCGGGTATTGGCGAACACCCGCGCGCGCACCTCGCCCGCGCCCGAGACGTAGGCGCCCGGCGTCGTGGTGATGTACGTGCGCGTCACGTCGCTGGTGCTCACCGTGGCCTGGTCCACCTGGGTCCAGGCGCCGGTGCTGAAGTTCCACAGGTACAAGGTCTGGGTGCGGCTGACCGAGTAGTTGCCGTCGTAGGTCAGCGTCAGCTTGACCGCCGGGTGCGCCAGCACCGCCGACCCGTACCAGTTCGTACCGTACTTCGACCCCGACTTCGCCGCGGTCACGGTCATGCGCGTGGCGTCGTTGGCGGCGAGCGAAGCCACCGAGCCCCCGGACACAGTGCCGAGCAGCATGGTGACCGACGAGGCCACCACCGTCTCGGTGATGATCACCGGCGGACTGCCGCCGCCGTTCGTGTAGGTGTCGGTGAAGCCGTTCCCCGACACCGTATAGGTGGCGCCCACGCCGGGATCGGCCTGCACCACGATGGTGCCGCCGACCTTGTCCCAGGTGGGATCGGGCGTGGCGCCCGCGCCGGTCTCGTTCCAGTAGGTCTTCACTCCGTGGTTGTGGAGCCGGGTGAGCGCGTCCGCGGTCGGGTGCCCGTAGCTGTTCCCGTCGCCGACCTGGATGATGCCCACCTCGGCGGTCACCGCGTTCAGCCAGTTGTCGTTGGTGGAATAGCGCGAGCCGTGGTGATGGACCTTGTAGACCTCGACGTCGCCCACCTCGGGGCCGATCGTGGTCTCGACGTCGTTGCCGCTCGAGACGCTTCCGGTGAGATCGCCGCCGATCACCTCGTCGAATGCCCCATAGGTGACCTTGTAGACCACGCTCTTGGCGTTCTCGTCCGAGCCGCTCACCGAGTAGACGCCCGCGCCGTTCAGGTCCACGCACTTGATCGTGACCGGGTTCGCCGCGCCGGCGTCGAGCGTGATGGTCTGGTTCTTTGCGACGGTCGTGCGCTTGCTGCCGAGCGTGTTGACGTAGCTCGTGTACGCGCCGCTCGAGTACGAGTAGCCGCGGTCGTACCCTGCGGTGCCGATGGTGATGCCGACGGCGGCCAGGTCATCAATGCAGCCCAGGTGATCGGCGTGGTAGTGGGAACAGAAGTGGTAGTCCACCGTGGTGATGCCGAGGCCCTGCAGGTAGGACTTGATGCCGCTGCAGTCGAGGTAGTTGCCGTCGTCGAACAGCGCGGTCTGGCCGAGCGGCGAGATCAGCAGCATGCCGTCGCCCTGGCCGATGTCCACGTGGTGGATCTGGAGCTTGCCGTTGCCGAGCGCGAGCGCGGCGGCGGGAACGAGGAGGGAGACGAGGGCGGCCAGCAACAGCGACCGCAGGGGACGAGGAGCGAGACAACGGATCGGGGACCGTCGCATCGGGGGGCACCTCTTC
>CAYHRW010000298.1:0-3374 GCA_964359105.1 uncultured bacterium | reverse complement strand
GCGGCAGCTCGGACATGCCCGGCATCTTCCCACAGTGCGGGGGTGGCGGGCCACGGCGCGGCGCGCCCGGAAGACGGGACGACGGCGTGTCAGCTCCAGTCCTGCGCCTCTCGGATCTTCTTCGAGGCATCCGGTCCCAGCAGCCAGCGGGCGATGGTCGCCAGGTGCCGGCGCATGGCCTCGCGGTCTTCCAGGTGGCTCGCGGGGATTTCGATCACCACGAAGCCGCGCGAACGCAGCGCGGCCCGCAACACGCGGTCCTGGGCGGCCCGTGCCGGGTTCCCGTGCAGCCGTCCGCTCAGCCCGTCCACGTACACGCAGAGCCCGGGTTCTTCTTCCATCGGGAAGAAGGCGTCCGGGGTCGTGCCGCCGAGCGGCGCGCCCAGATCCACCCGCTTCTGCCACTCCGGCTCGGGCAGGCCGCCGCGCTCGAACCAGTGGCGCAGCCGGTCCTCTGCCACATTGGTCGGAGCCTCCGCGCCGCGCGGCGCCTCGGCGGGCAGGCGCGGCGGTATGGGCCGCGCTCCGGCAAGCGCGCCGCCCCAGTCGCGCAGTCGCGCGGCGGCGACGCTGCGGTCGAGGTGTTCGTGGTAGTACGCGTTGCGGAAGACTTGCAGGCAATCAATGCACGACCGCGCGCAGCCGGCCGGACAGCCCTCGACGAGTTCGAGCGCCGCCTGCACCACCTCGGACCACCGCTCGCAGGCCTGCTCCAGCAGCCCCGAGCCGCCCGGCATCGGATCGTAGAGGAACCCGTCCACGAGGTCCTCGCCCGGGTGGGCCACGACGAGGATCTCGAGATCCTCGCGGTCCATCTCGAGCAGGTTGGCCATGCCCGCGCGCAGCGCTTCGAGCACCGAGTACGCCTGCGTGCGGTCCGCGGCGTCCTGCAGCATGAGCGCATCCGCCACGATGTCGGCGTAGAAGCCGCACCATTCCCAGGGCCGGCCGTAGCGCTCCTCCATCGTCTGCGCGAAGTCCTGGAGTTCGCGGTCGGAGGCGAAGGGGGAACGGCACTGGCTGCCGGCAATGGACATCGGGAACCCGAGGCGTCGGCCCTCGACCAGCGAGGCGGCGCCCACGTTGACGAGACGTAGATACTGCCCGCGGCGGCGCCGAGCAGCAGCCAGCACAGCACTTCCTCTTCGGACACCGCGCGGCCGGCCACCGGCATCCCCTGCGCGAACGCCCGCGAGAGGCTGACGTACAGCCCGCGCACCAGCGGCGAGCGCGAACGCCGTGACCTGGTAGCGCAGGAAGTCGCCGAGCACCTGCTCGGAGAAGCGCAGGGGGTTGAGGGTCATGCGTCGGCTTCCTCGTCGAAGGCGGGCAGGCCCTTCTGCCGCCGGACGTGGATCCGCTTCCACCGGAGCATCGGCTGGGCTGCGATGCGTCGCTGGAGCGCGAGGTCGTCGGTCAGGAACTCGGGGTGGATCTCGCCCCGCTCCATCAGTGCATCGAGGAAGGCCCGCTCGTCGGCGCGCCATGCGAGGACCTGCTCAACAGCGGGCGCCAGGTCCCGGTCGAGCCCTTCGGCCAAGGCGCGTGCGTCAGTGGCCGACGCTCCGGGGGCTCGCCGGAGCACGGGGAGCAGCGCCTGCTGCACGTCGCGCGCCGCGAGCGGCGCCAGAGGCGCCGACCACCCGCGACAGTCTCTCCGGGCGGAGGCCGCCTGGCAGGTGAACGCCAGCCGGAACGACGCGTCGTCCGGGAGATTCGGCTCGAGTTCCACGAGACGGGCGGCATCGTAGCGGTCGCGCGGGACGCTGCGCGAGAGGAGGGCAGCGAACTTCCCCGCCGAAAGCTCGGGCAGCGTGTAGGTGGAGACCTCGCGCTCCGCGAACTCGGCGATGGCGCCGCGGCGCCGCACCAGTCCATGCAGCGGCACCCGTGCCACGAAGCTCACGTCGGCCTCCAGGTTCTGCGTGCCCCCGAATGCGCTCGGGAAGCGCAGCCGCAGCTTGCCGCCCGCGTGCTCGCCCGGCGTGTGCAGGACCCTGCACCCTGCCAGCTGGCAGCACTGCACGACGCCGCGGATGAATTCCTGCCGCACTGCCGCGAGGTGTGCGTGCTCCACCTCTCCGACGAAGTTGACATCAACGTCCACCGAAAGACGTGGCAGCGGCAGCCAGAAGAGATTGAGCGCCGTGCCGCCCTTGAGGGCGTAGTGGTCCGCGAGCCCCTCGCGTGCGTCGACCCGCCACAGCACCTCGACCAGCCGGCCCACCCGTTCGAGCACATCGGCCCGCACTCCCAGAGCGGTCGCGCCCTCCTCCAGTTCACGGCGAGTCCTCAGCATCGGAAGCCTCCTTCTGCGGGGGCAGTTCCGGGGGCACGACGAGATTCCAGCGCGGGACGAAACGCCCGCGACGACGGCGATCGAGATCGAGATAGACGGGGGAGCGCGGCCCGCGTTCGCGCAGACGCTCGAGCAACGCCTGCGGCACCATCCAGCGTTCGGCATGAGTCTCCAGCAGAAAACCCAGTCGCGCGAACACGACGCGACGGCCGACACGGAGCGCGTAGTCCTCGAGCGCGTCGAAGTCGAGCGCTTCGACGTGCCCGCACGAGCGCCACACCTCCTCGACGCC
The DNA here is from genome assembly GCA_964359105.1 of uncultured bacterium. Lineage (GTDB taxonomy): Bacteria > Eisenbacteria > RBG-16-71-46 > RBG-16-71-46 > RBG-16-71-46 > JACRPT01. Next base: position 783 of record CAYHRW010000298.1, on the reverse strand, counting down.
GCCCGCGAGATCCGGCCGGTCGAGCACGTCCACCACGGTGCGCTCGACCGTCGTCACCCGCACCTCGCTGCCGGCCCGGTCCATCCGCATGGTGAAGGCATCGTCGCCCCGCCCCACCCCGGCGCGCGGGCGCACCGGCACGAAAGTCAAAGCCTGGAACCTGAGCGTTCGGACCCGCGACCACGTCGCGACAGTGAAGCGGTGGAACAGGCTCTGCGCGCAACCGTGCGCCTCGAGCGCGGTGTGGTAGGCGAGCACGGCATCATCGGCAAGGCGCGAGGCCAGCACGAGCGGGTCCACGCTGACGGACCCGGCCGACTCGTCACGCGAGGCCCTCACATAGAGACCGCGACGCAGCCGGAGCACGCGCTTGGTTCGCTCCCACCGCTGCAGATGCGAGGTGACGGTGGCCGGAGCCCGTCCGCCCTTACGAGCAAGCGCTCGGGCGAGCTCCGACCGCCGGAAGACCTCGTGGGTGTGGAGAAACTCCGCTGGCGTCATTGCGCTCATTCCCCTCAAGTGGCAGGAGATTGCCACTTGCGGGAAACGGATGCAAAGGAGAATCCCGTGGGCTCGGCCCTGGCCGACCTCCCAGCACTTGACGAATCGTGGCGATTTGGGGGCAAGTTCGCCCCGGAACGCACCCAAACGTCAAGGCAGATGAATTGGCCCGGTGGCAGGCGCTCGAGCGGTCCGGTGCCGTCGGGATCCACGAACGGGCGCAGCGCGCCCGAGCGGGTGGCGCGGAGACGAGCGCCAGAGCCGCATGAATCCTGCGCGGAA
>CAYHRW010000297.1:0-3378 GCA_964359105.1 uncultured bacterium | reverse complement strand
ACCTGCGAGCGGTGAGGCGCGCGGCGGAAGGTCGTCCAGAAGACGCAAGGTCCCGTGGTCGCGTTCGCGAGCACGGGGCGTCGTGTTGCCCGCCACGTCCGCATCGCACGCCTCGTGCCGGGTGATCCATTGAGGCCGCTTCGGAGCCGCTATTCCACTGAGGGGCAACGCCTGCGACGGCGTGACCCGCGAACGCGCGACGCGGGTCGAGTGATCGCGAAGGTGTTCCCATCGGGACACACTGTGGACGCGATGGTGCAACGGCGGCCGGGGTGACGTGAGGACGCCCGGCGCGGCCGCCGCCATGCGTCGCGGGGCGGGGCCGCTCGCGGGCGCGGCCGCACGCCACGCGATGGTCCCTGCCCCCGCAACGCTTTCGCGGACCCCTGCTGCCCTTCTACCTCACCAGCACCAGGTGCTGCGTGACCTTCTCGCCGCCCGCCATCATGCGCAGGAAGTACGCACCGCTCGCGGCGGGATGCCCGCTGTCGGTGCGCCCGTCCCACGCCAGGCGCGTCACGCCGGCGGGCAGCGTGCCGGCGTGCACGGTGCGCGTGCGGCGGCCCTGCGAGTCGAACACGGCGAGCTCGACCCACGCGGTGCGCGCGAGCGACAGGTTCACGGCCGCTCCGCCGCGGCCGGGGTTGGGCGTCGGCGCGCTCATGCCGAAGTCGCCGGGGCGTGCGTGCGGCTCCACCCCCACGACCTCGGAACACACCTCGAACGAGTCGAAGCCGCGCGTGATGTCGCGCGCGGTGCCCGCTCCGGCGGTACCGGTCTGCCCGCGCAGGCCGACCAGCATGCTGCCGGGCCGCACCGGCCCGCCGTGGGTCACGTACGGATCGAGCCTGGAGAGCGCGAGCCGCATGACGACCTCGTTGGTCGAGGTGTCGAGCTGGCCGGAGTCGGCGTCACCCAGCACCGTGTAGGCCATGGCTCCGCTCGAGTCGCGGATCGCGCTGCCGAACACGAAGCTCGCGACCGCGGCGGTGTCGGTCATGGCCCGCAGGAAGAACTGGTCGCCCCGGTCGGCGGTCGAGCCGGGGGCGTTCGCGGCGAAGTTCACACGCCAGACCGCATTCGCGGGCACCGGCGAGAGTTGGCTCACCTTCATCTTCACCTGCAGTTGCGCCGCCGCGCCCTGCACGTTGCAGCCGTAGTCGATGGAGAGGATGTCCCACGGGTTGTCGGCCGGAATCACCTGCAGCCCGCCGCCGCTCGCGTCGTGCAGGAAGTCCGAGATCTCCGGCTGCGAGGGATCGGGCGCCGGCAGCGGGAGCGGGTCCATGGGGGTGAGCACGCCGGTGCCGCCGTTCGCCGCGGCGTAGAGGCTCGGGCCGGAGAGCTGGCGCGCCAGCCAGGTGTGGCCGTCGTAGTCGTTGTGGTCGTCGGTCAGCGCGACCACCATGGCGCCGAGCGGGTCCACGGCGACCTGGAAGTAGTCGCACAGGTTCCGGTTCGGCGAGGGCTCCACCACCGGAAGACCGAGCCCGCCCTCCGACAGGTTGCTGGCGTGGATGACGTGGTCGCTCACCTGCACGATGCGCACGGTGGGATCCTGCGCGGTCGCGTCGAGTGTGAGAGCGCTCCAGCAGCGCCAGTCGGCGGCGTTGCTGTTCACGTCCGAGGTGCTGCCGTACCAGACGACGGCGACGCGCCCGGAGCTGCCGCACTCGAGCCAGGGGAACAGCGCGAAGTGCGTCTCCGGTCCGCTCACCTTGACCGGCGGACTCCAGGTGGCGGCGTGGTCGCTCGAGTGCGCGAGCCAGATGGCGTGATCGTCGGACCAGGCCGCGTACACGGTGCCGTCCAGACCCACCTTCACCGCGTCGAAGATGTGGCGGTGGCCGGTGCTGTTGTCCACGGTCGAAGTGCTCCAGGTCATGCCGCCGTCGGTCGAGCGCGATACGAACAGCGCGCTCGAGGACATGTGCGCCGCATAGACGTAGCCGTTGGCCCGGTCCACCGCGATGTCGCCGGGCGTGGTGCCGGTCGGGCTCACGAGCGCGGTCTGCGGGTAGGTCAACCCGTGGTCGGTCGAGCGTTGCACCCACAGTCCGGTGGCCGGGATGGGCGCGCGGTAGAGCAGGTAGACGGTGTCGGGGCCGGCGGCCTCGAGCCACTGGCGGTCGTCGGCCGGTACCGCCGCGACCGCGGGGCTGAGCGTGAAGTTCTCGCCGCGGTCGGTGGAGACCGCCGAGGAGACGTTGGCGGCCGCCAGGCTCACGACGGTCACGACCGGAACCTCGGCGGCGCCCGCCGGGAACGAGGTGGCGATGTCGATGTCGCCGCCGCCGTCGCGCCCGCCGGTGGTGTCGTTGGGGGCGAACGCGTCGGGCTGCCCGAGGTACACCGGGCTCCGCAACTGCGGGTCCCAGCCGGGGCTCGACGGGTCCAGGTCGAAGCGCCACAGGTCCACGCCTCCGGGTACGCCGCGGATGCCGCCGGCGTAGCAGTTGCCGCGCACGTCCACGCGCAGGCTGGGCTCGCAGTCGCGCGACGCGCCCGGCGCGGTCACGGTCACGTTGGGGCAAAAGGCCACGTCGTTCGCGAGGCTGAAGATCGCGCTGCGCGGTGCCGGAGTCGCCGTCACCGAGACCGTGCCCTGGACCTGCTCGGGGGTGGTGGCGAAGCTGACCACCTGCACCGCGATGGTGCGCGGCCCGGTGAGCACGGCGTTCACGGCGACCGGCGCGCCCTCGTGCGTCTGCGGCGCGCCGCCGTTCGAGATCCCGTCCGACTCACCGTCCACGTGATCTTCGAACAGGTAGAGGTCGAAATCGCTCCCGGGGTTCAGCCAGTCGATCGAGACCACGATCTGCCTGCCGGTCCAGTCCCCGGGTTCGAGAACGACGTGGAGCGTGTCGCAGGTCGTGCCCTGAACGCAGTCGGCGCGGTCGGCGGCGGCACCACCGATCAGGGCGGTCTGGAACGTGGCCTGCGTGTCGCTGGCGTGGACCGACACGACCGCGGGCGTGGCAGCGCGCGCGACCGCCGCGGCGAGCAGCACGGCGGCGGCGATGGCAGCGGTGACGAGTGCGGCGGTAGCGATCCACCGCGGGAAGCGGGCAAGCATGGGGCATCTCCTCTGTAGAGGCCTCGGGTGGGGACGCATCCACGGGCGCCGGCTGAGGGGCCGCCCCGCGCACGAGAACCGTCGCGCACAGGGCTTGACCACCGCTTGAGTGGATGACCTCTTCCTCCACGCGCGTCCGATCGCCAAGAGGCGGCTGACGCCTCGTCATGGCCCGGGCGGGCCTGCCTGGACGCATCTGGGGTGTCAGGGCCGCCCTGCGCCGGTCGCCGGAGCCCACGGCAGCACGCGGGGAGGTCGCCAGGTGGCGGTACCACTCGCTCCCGATCCTCGGTGTCGTGGCA
>CAYHRW010000296.1:0-3392 GCA_964359105.1 uncultured bacterium | reverse complement strand
GGCGCTCCGGGACCCCTCAAGCGCGGCGGGCGCCGGGCCCGCGGGCGCCGCGCGCCCGTGCTACATTGCCGCACGTGAAATCGCGAACGGAATACTTGACGATGAACGTCCCCGCGCGCCGCGGCTTCGTGAACATCACGCCGGAGGTCGAGCGGATCGTGCGGGAGAGCGGTGTGGCGGAGGGGTTCGTGCTGGTGAACTCCATGCACATCACGGCGAGCGTCTTCATCAACGACGACGAGCCCGGGCTTCACGAGGACTACGAAGGGTGGCTGGAGAAGCTGGCGCCCCACGCGCCCACCTCGCAGTACCGGCACAACGACACCGGCGAGGACAACGCCGACGCGCACCTCAAGCGCCAGGTCATGGGCCGCGAGGTGGTGGTCGCGGTGACGAAGGGGAAGCTCGATGTCGGACCGTGGGAGCAGATCTTCTACGGCGAGTTCGACGGACGCCGCAGGAAGCGCGTGCTCGTCAAGGTGATCGGCGAATGAGCGGCACGAGCGTCGCCGTGCGGCCGGCGCGCGCCGCGGACATGGAAGAGCTGTGGGGCATGATGCGCGAGTTCGCGGTGTACGAGCGACTCGAGCACGAGCTCGCCGGCTCGCCCGAAGCGCTCGCGCGCCACGTCCTCGGCGGACGCTGGCCGGCGCTCGACTGCCTGATAGCGGAAGCCGGCGACGAGCTCGCCGGCTTCGCCGTCTGCTTCGGGGCGTTCTCCACGTTCCGCGCCCGCCCGCTGCTGTGGCTCGAGGATGTCTTCGTGCGCGAGCGCCACCGCGGTCGCGGCGTGGGCCTCGCGCTCATGCGTGCGGTCGCCGCGCTCACGCTCGAGCGCGGCTGCGTCCGCGTGGACTGGGCGGTGCTCGAGTGGAACCAGCCGGCGATCGAGTTCTACCGGCGCCTCGGGGCCACGCGGTCCGGCGGGTGGCACACCTGCCGGCTGGAGGGCGAGACGCTGCGGCGGCTGGCCGGAGGCGCGCCGGGCGGCGGCGGGGCCACTTCAAGCACTACTTGAAGGAGGGCCTCCGCGGCAGCGCGGACAGCGCCCGCGCGAGGTCCGGGGGCAGCGGCTGAGCGAGCAGGCGCGCGAGCGCCGTGTCGGTCGTCAGGTCCCAGCCGCCGATGGTGCGCGCGAGCCCGCACGCCGCGAGCAGCCCGCTGCCGCCCAGGGCGAACGCGATGCCGGCGCGCCCGAGCCGCGACGCCAGCTCGAGCACGGGCTCGAGCGGCGGGGCGGCGTCCACCCGGGGATCGAAGCCACGCGCCGGACTCACTCCGCCATCCGCACCGGCTCGGTGGCGCCCTGGGCGGGCGCGCGGGTGGGCCGTCCGGGATTCGCGATCATGAATGGCCCGGGCTAGCTCTCGAGCAGCTCCTTGGCGCGCTCGGTCGAGCGCACCACCGCCTTGATGAGCGTGACGCGCAGGCCGCCCTCCTCGAGCTCGAGGATGCCGTCGATGGTGCAGCCCGCCGGCGTGGTCACCAGGTCCTTGAGCAGCGCAGGGTGCTGGCCGGTCTCGATCACCATGGCGCCCGCGCCCATCACGGTCTGGGCCGCGAGCTCGGTGGCGACGTCGCGCGGCAGGCCGACCTTGACGCCGGCCTCGGCGAGCGACTCGATGACGATGTAGATGAAGGCCGGGCCGCACGCCGAGAGCCCGGTCACCGCGTCCATGTGCTTCTCGTCCAGCACCAGCGTGCGTCCCACCGCGTCGAAGATGGCGCGCGCCTGCTCGAGGTGCGCGCGCGTGGCGTGCGTGCCGGGCGCGAGCGCCGTCATGCCCTTCCTGAGCAGGGCCGGCGTGTTGGGCATGGCGCGCACCACCGGCACCGCCGCGCGCAGGTGCTTCTCGATCCAGGTGGTGCCCACCGAGGCCGCGACCGAGATCAGGAGCTGCGCGGGCTCGAGCACGCCGGAGATCTCGGCCAGGACCGCCGCCACGGTCTGCGGCTTGACCGCGAGGATCACCAGGTCGGCGCCGCGCACCGCGTCGGCGTTCGAGAGCGTGCCGCGCACGCCGAGCTCCGCGGCGAGCTTCTCCACCCGCTCGGCATGCCCCGCGGTCACCGTGACCTTCGCCGGGCTCACGGCGTCCGCGTCCACGAGCCCGCGGATGAGGGTCTCGCCGAGCTTGCCCGCGCCCAGCACCGCCAGCGTCTTGTCCGTCAGCATGCCGCCCCCGCGTGCCGCCTCACGACGGCGAGTTGGTGCTCCAGTCGTAGAAGCCGCGGCCGCTCTTGCGGCCGTGGCGGCCCGCCATCACCATGCGCCTGAGCAGCGGCGGCGGCGCGAAGCGCGGCTCCTTGAACTCGTCGAACATGATCTCGGCGATCGCGTACGCGGTGTCGAGGCCCACGTAGTCGGTGAGGAACAGCGGGCCCATCGGATGGCCGCAGCCGAGCTTCATGGCGTCATCGATGTCGTCGCGGCTCGCGAGTCCCTGCTCGTAGACGCGGATGGCGTCCAGCATGTAGGGGATCAGCAGCCGGTTCACCACGAAGCCGGTCGAGTCGCCCGCGGTCACCACGGTCTTGCCGATGGCGCGGCACCAGTCCGCGGCCGCGGCGGTGCTCTCCTCGCTGGTCTGGAGCGTTTTCACCACCTCGACCAGCTTCATCAGCGGGACCGGGTTGAAGAAGTGGAGCCCCAGGAAGCGGTCGGGCCGCCTGGTGAACGTGCTCAATTCGGTGATCGAGAGGCTCGAGGTGTTCGAGGCGAAGATCGCGGCGGGCTGGCACAGCCCGTCGAGCGCGCCGAAGAGCTCGCGCTTCAGCGCCAGGTTCTCGGGCGCCGCCTCGACCACCAGGTCGCAGTCCGCCAGGTCCCTGAGCTCGACCGTGCCCGCGAGGTTCGCGAGCGTCCTCTCCATGTCGGCGGCCGCGAGCTTGCCCTTGTCCACGCCGCCCTGGAGGAACCTGCGGATCGAGCCCAGGCCCTTCTCGAGCGCGTTCGCCGAGACCTCGCGCACCACCGTGGGGAACCCGGCCTGCGCGCTCACCTGCGCGATGCCGCTGCCCATGAGCCCGCATCCCACCACGCCGACCTTCTGGATCGCCACGAGGGAGCCGCCTCCGGGTTCGAGGTCGCGAGGAACGCACGAGGAAGGGACCGAGCGGTCAGGATAGGGGAGCCCCCCGCGGCCGGCAAACGAGGCGCCCGGCGCGCGGCCCGCGGGTCTGCCTTCCCGCGGGGGATGATGGCGCGCCGGGCGCGGTGCGGCCCCGGGCTCGCCCGGATCAGCTCTCGGAGAACGGCCACGGCGCGGGAGGGAGCCGGCCGCGGAGGCGCCGGCCCTGCCGTACCGCGCGCGGCTGCGGGCGTGGCTCACGGGCGGGGGCGCCGCCGCGCTCGCGGCGGGCCGCGCCACGCGGCGCCTCCCGCGCCGGTC
>CAYHRW010000295.1:0-3400 GCA_964359105.1 uncultured bacterium | reverse complement strand
CTGGAGCCGCTCAAGGCGGCGGGCAAGTACCACGGCCTGCTCGCCCAGTTCCCCTGGGCGTTCCGCCGCACCGCGGCCAGCGAGTCCTTCCTCGCCGCGCTGCGCGTCAGGCTCGCGGGCGAGCCGCTGTTCGTGGAGTTCCGGCACGCCTCGTGGATCGCGCCCGACACCGCGGCGTGGCTCCGGGAGCGCGACCTCGGCTACTGCGCGGTGGACGAGCCACAGCTCGAGGGGCTGGTGCCGCCGGTGACGATGGTGACCGTGGAGGACGCCTACGTGCGCTTCCACGGGCGCAACGCCGCGAACTGGTGGGCGAGCGGGCGCCGGGCGGCCGGCGAGGCCTCGGCCCGGCCCGCCGCAGCCCGGTCCGGGTCGGGCGACCGCTACGACTACGAGTACCGCCGCGAGGAGCTGCAGGACTGGGTGAAGAAGGTCGCCGAGCTGGCGCAAGAGGCCAGGCGGACCTACCTGTTCTTCAACAACTGCCACGCCGGGCAGGCCGCGCGCAGCGCGAAGCTCATGCAGGAGCTGCTGCGCCAGCAGAACCTGCCGGCCTGATCGCGGGCGCCGGCGCGGCGCTCACATCGCGCGCATGCCCGCGTGCCGACCGGTCACCTCAGGCCGTGCGGCTGCCGGCGCGCCGCTCGGCGGTGATCGCGGGGTGCCGGTTGTTGAGGAAGTCCACGCACTCGCGCACATCGTCCGCGCTCCCCAGGTAGAGGGGCGTGCGCTCGTGGAGCGAGCCGGGCGTGATGTCCATGAGGCGGCGCTGGCCGTCGCTGGCCGCCCCGCCCGCCTGCTCGGCGATGAACGCGAGCGGCGCGCCCTCGTAGAGCACGCGCAGCTTGCCGCGGGGGTTCTTGCTCGTGCCCGGATAGATGAAGATGCCGCCGTAGAGCAGGTTGCGGTGGAAGTCGGCCACCAGCGAGCCGATGTAGCGGCCGCTGTACGGGCGGCCCGAGGGCGCGTCCTCCATCTTGAGCCAGTCCACGTAGCGCTTGATGCCCTCGGGCCAGCTCTGGTAGTTGCCCTCGTTCGCGCTGTAGATGTGCCCGCGCTCCGGCGTGCGGATGTCGGGATGCGAGAGCATGAACTCCCCGATGCTGGGCTCGAAGGTGAACCCGTGCACGCGGTCGCCGGTGGTGTAGACCAGCATGGTGCTCGAGCCGTACATCACGTAGCCGGCGGCGAGCTGGCGGTAGCCCGGCTGCAGGCAGTCCTCGATCGTGCCGCTGCCCTTGCGGGTGATGCGCGGCAGGATGGAGAAGATCGTCCCGACGTTGACGTTGGCGTCCAGGTTCGAGGAGCCGTCGAGCGGGTCGAAGTTCACCACGTACTTGCCGAGGCGTTCGCCCTGCGGGACGGCCACGATGCCCTCGTCCTCCTCGGACGCCAGCACCGCCAGCTGGCCGGTCGAGCCGAGGATGCGATGGAGCGTCTCGTGCGCGAACACGTCGAGGCGCTGCACCTGCTCGCCGTGGATGTTCTCGTCCCCGGTCAGGCCCAGGATGTCCACCAGGCCCGCGCGCACCACCAGGCGGTTGATCATCTTGGCCGCCAGCGCCACCTCCATGAGCAGGCTGGTGAACTCGCCCGAGGCCTCGGGGTGCGTGTACTCCTGCTGCAGGATGAACTGCGACAGGGTGAGCGCTCCGTGGGGCATGGGACCTCCTGAGACCGGGGCCGCCTAGTCGGACAGCCCGCTGACGTCCTCCGTGGACCGGCCGGCGCCGACGGAAGCGCGTACCGCCGGGAACGAGCCGGGCACGAACGGCGCGTGCTGCTCGACGAGCGCGCGGGTGGCGCAGGCCTGGAGCTTCTGGAGCAGGAAGCGGAACTTCTCCTCGAGCGCGCGGCCGATCTCGCCCCGCACCGGCTCGGGCAGGCTCCACAGCTCGCGCTTGTAGAGGCCGAGCGCCTTCTTGCGGGTCTTGTAGAGGAACTGCTCGTCGGTGTCGCTCGGCTTGCGCTCGTCGGCCGCCGTGGTGCGCAGCTTCCCGTAGATGTCGCGTTTCAGGTCGGCGGGGAAGGCCGGGCTGTCGAAGATCATGTTCTGGAACTCGGTCGCCAGGTGGATCTCCACGGTCGCCAGCTTCGGGAACCGGTCGAACAGCTCGGCCGGCAGCGTCGAGGCCCCGTGCTGCACCGCGCCGCCCAGGCCGTAATCGTCCATCGCGATCCTCGAGAGCTTCTCGAGCGCGTCGAAGTCGAGCTTGACCTGGGCGATCGAGCCGTCCGGCAGCGGCACGCCGCCGTGCGAGGTGCCGGTCTGGATCGAGATCTTGCTGATCCCGGCCGCGTCCGGCAACTTCTTCCGCAGCGCCTCCAGGTACACCTTCATGAAGGCGTGCAGCTCCTCGGGGGTCGAGTTCCTGCCGCCCACCTCGCCGATCTCGCCGCCTACCGACACGGTCACGCCCCGCGGCTCGCGCCCGCGGATGAACGCGGTGAGCTCCGCGCACAGCCCGCCGTTGAGCTCCTGCTGGGCCTCGTGGCCGGGCTTCGACAGGTCCACCAGCGTCGAGGTGTCCACGTCGATGTTGTAGAAGCCCGCCTCGATGGCCTCCGCGGTGACGTCGCACACCGCCTTGAGCTCGGCCTCGCGGCCGGCCGCGAACTTCTTCGCGTTGACCTGGAAGTGGTCGCCCTGCAGGAACACCGGGCCCTTCCAGCCCTCGCGCAGCGCCGCCGCCAGCATCACGAACGTGTACTCGGCGGGCCGCTGGTCGGTGTAGCCGATCTCCGAGCGCGCGATCTCCAGGATGACCGCGCCCGCGTCGAGCGCCCGGCGCGCGCGGAACAGCGCGCGGGCGGTGTCGTAGGCCATGCCGCGCACGTTGATGGCCGGCACGGTGAAGCCGAGCGGCGCCGCGCCGCGCCCGCGCGCGAGGTAGAGGTGATGGATCGAGGCCGGGTAGATGCCGGCCGAGCGAGCCTGATCCAGCACCGCGGCGCGCGCCGCGTCACGCAGCCCGGGAGAAGCGAACACGCCGGTCCACACCAGGCGGTCCAGGGCGTCGTCGCTGCCGCTCGCGAGCGCTGCGGTGGCCAGGCGGATCTCGTCGGCGTTCCGGAGTTCTATGGAGATGGCAGCTCCTTGCGGCGTGGCGCGGGAGCGCCGGCGGCCGCTGCAGGGGACCGTGGGGCGAAGCGATTCGGCGGCAGTATAGCCTGCGGTCCGCGCGGCCGGCCAGCGCCGAGGCGCGCGTCGCGGGGCGCCTCGAGGAGTGCCCCGGGCGCCGATGCCGGGCGCGCCCCCGGCCCGCAGGCGGCGGCGCCGGCTAGGTGGCCGCCGCGCCCAGCGCGGTCACACCCTCGCGCACCTGGCGCAGCTCGGGGAAGCGGGCCGGGTCGTAGGTCGCGATGCCCGGCGCCTCCTTCCACGCGAGCAGCGCGGCCA
>CAYHRW010000294.1:0-3419 GCA_964359105.1 uncultured bacterium | reverse complement strand
GGTTCGTGACCGAGCCGGCGGTGGTCGGGCGTATCCTCGCGCATCTCGCGCGGCGAGGCCACGCCGCGCGCGCCGGGTTGTGGGCGGGTGCGGCGGCGGCCCCGGGCGGATGCGGGCGGGTGGGTGCGGGGTGTGGGCAGGTCAGGCGAGCCTCCGAGGGCGCGCCGGCCCGGGGGCCTTCGGGCGGGTGGTGGGGCGAGTGCGCGCCGGCGGGCCACGGGGGTCGCCGGCGGTGGTCGCCGCGGGGTCGCGGACGGCCGCCGGGAGGTGTCCGCGCGCGGCGGGCGTGCCCGTCGGGGCTCAGGCGGGCGCAACGGCGCAACGGCTCCGGAGCGCGGCGTCATCCGGGGCGTAGACTCGGCCTCGCGCGCATGAGCGTTCCCTTTTCACGGGTCGCGGGAGTACCATTTCAACCGCACTTCCATGCCTTGGGCGGGCTCGCCTTCCCGGGCCAGTTCGACTTCGAGGAGGCGCCGCCATGGCTCGCCGCGTCGTCACGATCGCCCGCTCCTGCTTCCTGGTCGTTCTCTCGCTCGCCGCCTCTCGCGTGGCCACCGCGCAGTGGAACCACGACGGAAAGCTGCTCTGCAACCTCGGCAACGGCTCGACCCACCAGCCGGTCGTGGTCCAGGACGGATCGGGCGGCGCGATCCACGTCTGGGTGGATGCTCGGTTCGGCCGCTCGATCATCGTCGCGCAGCGCACCAACGCGTCCGGTTACACCCTTTGGACGTTGAACGGCGTGATGCTGAGCAACCTCCCGACCTTCAACCAATTCAATCCGCGTGCGATTCCCGACGGGTCGGGTGGCGCCTTCGTCTCGTACGAGTACTTCGAGGCGAGCGGCGGGGACATCTACGTCCAGCGGGTGAACTCTGCCGGGGTGCGGCAATGGGGCACGAACGGCACGCTGGTATGCAACGCGGCCAACACGCAAACCGGTGCACGGATCGTGTCCGACGGCGCGGGTGGCGTCATCGTGGCGTGGCTGGACAGCCGCGCGGGCACCGACAACTACGACATCTACGCTCAGCGATTGAACGGAGCGGGCGTGGTGCAATGGACGGCAAACGGTCTGCCGGTCTGCACCGCAACCGCGAATCAGACCTTCGCCGAGATGGCCTCCGATGGCGCCAACGGGTCGATCTTGGCCTGGATGGACGCACGGGGAGCGGATCCGGACATCTACGCGCAACGAATCGACGGCTCGGGAGCCAGGCTCTGGCTTCCCGCCGATGGGGTGCTGCTCTCCACCGCCAGCGGCACCCAGAGGGACGTCGCCATTGCCGCCGACGGCGCATCGGGCGGGATCGTGGCCTGGGACGAGTTCACGAACAACGAGGTCCGTGTGCAGCGTCTCGACGCCTCGGGGTCCGCTCTCTGGACTTCAGGAGGAGTGGATCCCGTCGGTGGCACGTCCTACCAGAGCGATCCGGTGGTCCTTTCCGGCCCTTCCGGAGGGGCGATCCTGGCGTGGACCGACCGGCGCTCGGGGACGGCCGATGTCTATGCCCAGCGCTTCGACGGGACGGGCGCGCCCCAATGGATGACTGACGGCGTCCCGCTCACCACGGCGGCCAACCAGCAACTCGGACAAGCGATCGTGTCCGACGGCGCGTCCGGAGCCATCGCGATGTGGCTCGACGACCGCAGCGGTCCGAGCAACACCTACGATCTCTACGCCCAGCGTGTGAGCGCTTCAGGCGAGATCGCGTGGTGGCACGCGAACGGGGTCGCGGCGTGCAATGCCGCAGGCACGCAGCAGCCGTTCGCGCTGGTGGCGGACGGAACGGGCGGGGCGTTCGCCCTGTGGTCCGACGAACGCGCAGCCAACAGTGACATGTACGCCACGCGCCTGATGGCGAATGGCAATCTGGCGGCGTTGGCTGCGGACATCACCGCCGTGACCGACGAGCCTCAGGACGAGGGAGGGGCGGTGCGGATCGCGCTCACCGGCGCGCCGGCCGACTCGGGCGTGGGATTGCCGGAGGTGACGGGATACAACCTGTGGCGCCGCGTGAGTCCGGCCGGTAGCATCGTGTCCTCCCGTGGGGCGGAGGGCGGAAGCGGCGACCCCAGTCACGCCCTGGAGCGCGGGAGCCTCGAGGCGTTGATGGCACGCTCGACGCGCGGGCCCGTTCTCCTCGGCGCCGAGCAGGCCCTGGCGGCGGGCCTTCCTCCGGGCACGTGGACCTCGCTCGGCTTCACCGCCGCCCTGCAGGCGACGACCTATATGATCTCCGGTGCCACCCGCGCCGATTCGACTGCGGGCGGATCGGCCGCCGAGGTATACGCGATCGCGGTGCACACCACGATGCCATCGGTGTGGGTTGTGGGGAGCCCCGACAGCGGTCACTCGGTGGACAACCTGGCGCCCGCGCCGCCACAGAACCTGGGCGCGGAACGCACCGGACCTGGCTCGGCATTCCTGCATTGGGACGCCAACTCCGAGAACGATCTCCAGGGGTATGTCGTCTATCGCGGAGCGAGCGCCGAGTTCGTCCCCGGTCCCGGGAACCGCATCGGAACGCCCAGCAGTCCATCCTTCACCGACGGGGGTTTCACCACCGCTTCATACTACAAGGTGTCCGCCCTGGATCGGCACGGCAACGAGTCGCCGTTCGCATTGCTCGAGCCCGCGGACGTGGTCGGCGCGCCGTCGCCCGATCTGCCGCGGACCAGCTATCTGGGTAACCCGGCGCCCAATCCGTTGGGCTCGCGGACGGAGATCGTCTTCGGCCTCCACGCCCCGGCTCGCGTCAGCTTGCGCATCTACGACGTCGGCGGGCGACTGGTGCGGGTGCTCGTGGACGGGTGGCGGCCGCCGGGCGTTCACCTGGTGCCGTGGGATGCGCGCGACGCGGCCGGCCACGCGGTGCCAGTGGGTCTTTACGTGGCGCGTCTCATCGCGCCGGGCATCGACCGGACGCGCAAGCTGGTGGTGGCCGGTTGAGGTCGCGGCTCGCTGCGCTGCGGCGGGCCGGCTCATCTGGCAAGGCGCTCGCCGCACGCTGCGCGGCTACGTGCCGGCCGCACTCGGCGAGCGCAACGCGGTGCCAGGGGCGATCGCGTGCGTGCAGACCTTCGGCTCGCTCGCCCACCTGCATCTGCACCTCCATGTGCTCCTGACCGACGGCGCTGTTGCGGCGCGACGGCCGCTTTGTGGCGCTGCCGCCGCACGACCCGGCGGTGCTGGAAGCGGCGTGGCGGCCCGCGGTGCTCGGGTGGTTCGTGCGCCGGGGCGGGCTCGAGGAGGATGCGTCGGCCTGCTGCGGGTGGCTCGCTACAGCGCCCGCGCGCCGGTGGCCGAGTCGCGGCTGCGCTACCACGCCGCGCGCGCCGAGGTCGAGCTGGTCTCGGACGCGAGCGAGGGCCCCTACGCCGGCATCCATCGGCTCTCCGCGCTGGAGTTCATCGCG
>CAYHRW010000293.1:0-3442 GCA_964359105.1 uncultured bacterium | reverse complement strand
CTCGGCTACATCGCCGACGAGCTGAACCTCGGCCTGCACGAGCTGGGACCGCTGGCCATGCAGGCGCGCCGCATGGTGCGCGTCAACTCGACCTGCACGGTGTTCGCCGGCGCCGAGCTGCGCGATCGGCTCGCGCTCGGGCAGAACCGCGCGGACATCCTCGCCGGCCTGCACCGCGCGATGATGCTGCGGGCGATGTCGCTGCTGGCGCGCTCCGGCGGCATCACGAACGCCTTCACGTTCACCGGAGGCGTGTGCAAGAACCCGATGGCGACGAAGATCCTCGAGGATCTCGTGCGCGAGAACTACGAGGGCGGCATCACGCTCCACACCCACGCCGACTCGATCTACATGGGCGCGCGCGGCGCGGCGCTGTTCGCGCTCGACGACCTGCGCGCCGGGCGGCCCGGCATCCTGCCGAACTTCGGGCGCGCCGCGGCGCAGCCGGCCGAGGATCCCCCGTGCGGCCGCGCGGACCCGTCCGTGCGCCAGCACGGCCAGGACGTGGACGACTAGAGGAGACCGCATGGACCCCACGAACGGACGCCCCCTGCTCACCGCCGGCGTGGACGTCGGCTCGAGCGCGATCAAGGTCGCCCTGATGCGGCACCCGGACGGCGCGCCGGCCGAGCCGCTCGCGGTCGCGGGCGAGCGCATCCGCCGCCGCAACGTGCACGAGGTGACGCGCCGCACGTTCGAGAGCGTGTGCGCGACCGCGGGCGTCGTCCCGGACGGCTTCGACTACATCGCCTCGACCGGCGACGGCGACGCGGTGCCGTTCCGGACCGGGCACTTCTACAGCATGACGACGCACGCGAGCGGCGCACTGTTCCTGGTGCCCGAGGCGCGCGCGGCGCTCGACGTGGGTGCGCTGCACGCGCGCGCGATCCGCATGGACGAGCGCGGCAAGGTGCTCGCGCACCGCATGACCAGCCAGTGCGCGAGCGGCAGCGGCCAGTTCCTCGAGAACATCGCGCGCTATCTCGGCGTGGCGCTCGCCGACATCGGCGAGGTGTCACTCTCGGCCCGGCGCTCCGAGCCGGTGTCGAGCATCTGCGCCGTGCTCGCCGAGACCGACGTGATCAACATGGTGAGCCGCGGCATCTCGACCGCCGAGATCCTCAAGGGCATCCACCACAGCATCGCCGGCAAGCTGGTGCGGCTGGTGCGCTCGGTGGGCGCGCAAGGCGTGGTGCTGGTCACCGGCGGGCTGGCGAAGGACGTCGGGCTCGTGGAGCGCCTCGAGGCGCTGATCAACGAGGGCGACGAGGTCGGGGTCGCATCGCCGCTGCGCGTCGTCACGCATCCCGAAGCGATGTTCGCGGGCGCGCTCGGCGCGGCGCGGCTCGGCGCGTACCGGCACCGCCAGCTCGCGCGCAGCGGACGGCTGCCGGTGGCGGATTCGGCGGCCTGACGGGCCGGCGGCGCCGTGGCACCCGCCGTCAGAGCAGCGGTTCGTACCGGAACACGTCCGCCGTGACTTCGAGCGGCGTGAATCCCGGCCGCAGCTCGCGCTCCACCGCCTCGGCGATGGTCTGCGGCGTCCAGCCGCCCGCGTGGTGCACCCTGAGCGTGGGCCGCGGCAGGGAGAACAGCACGATCTCCGCGCCGCGCACGGCGAACACCTGCCCGGTCACGTCCCGCGCGGCGTCCGAGACCAGGTACACGGCGAGCGGCGCGGCCTGATCGGCCCGCAGCCGCTTGAGGCCCTCGACGCGCGCGCGCTCCGCCTCGCTGGTGGCCGCGTCGAGCGTCCCGGTGATGCGCGTCCAGGCGAACGGCGCGATGGCGTTCGCGCGCACGCCGAAGCGCTGGAGATCGAGCGCGATCGAGCGGGTGAGCCCGACGATGCCGAGCTTGGCGGCCGCGTAGTTCGCCTGGCCGACGTTCCCGATCAGGCCCGAGGTCGAGGTCATGTTGAGCACCGCGCCCGAGCCCTGCGCGCGGAAGCGCGGGGCGGCCGCGCGCGCGACGTTGAACGTGCCCTTGAGGTGCACGGCGAGCACCGCGTCCCAGTCGGCCTCGGTCATCTTGTGGAAGATGACGTCGCGCACGATGCCGGCGTTGTTGATGACGAAGTCCACGCGTCCGAACGCGCTCATCGCGCGCTCGATCATCGCGTGCGCGTCGTCCCACGAAGCGACCGAGCCGGTGTCCGCCACGGCGCGGCCGCCCTCGCCGAGGATCGTCGCGACCACCTCCTCGGCCGGCCGCTCCGCCGAAGGCGCGCCGTCCACGGCGACCCCGGCGTCGTTCACGACCACCGCCGCGCCCTCGCGGGCCAGCGCGAGCGCGATCTCGCGCCCGATGCCGCGCCCCGACCCCGTGACCACGCCTGCCTTGCCCGCGAGCTTCATCCGCAGCCTCCGTCCGTCTCCGGCCCGCGCCGGGTCCGGCATCATGCCTCATGCGGCGAGAGCAGGGTAGCGAGGCGGGTTGGTCCTTTCGGACGCTTGCCCGGCGAGCGGGGCTCGGTCACGGTGCGCGGACCGCGCTTGACCGCGTTCGGATGGCCGTTCAGTATCGGCCCCGGCCGTTCGATACGTGTCATGCGCATCGTGAGGGGCCTTATGGAGACCGCCTGGATCGTCGCGGCGCGCCGCACCCCCTTCACCCGCTCCGGCAAGGGGGCGCTGGCTGGCGCGCGCCCCGACGACCTGCTGGCCGCGGTCTTCCGCGACCTGCTCGCCACCCTGCCGGGCACGCTCGAGCGGCTCGACGAGGTGGTGGTGGGCTGCGCCTACCCCGAGGCCGAGCAGGGGCGCAACGCCGCGCGCCTGATCGCGCTCAACGCCGGCGTGCCGGTGCGCGTGCCCGCGATGACCTTGACCCGCATGTGCGCGAGCAGTCTGGAAGCGACCGCGGTCGCCTCGGCCAAGGTGCGGCTGGGTGAGGCCTCGCTGGTGCTGGTGGGCGGCATGGAGAGCATGACCCGCATCCCGATGGGCGGCGTCAAGCCCTCGCCGAACCCGGGCCTGATGGAGCGGAAGCCCGACGCCTACATGGCCATGGGCCTGACCGCCGAGCGCGTGGCGCGCGAGTTCGGCGTCGCGCGCGCCGACCAGGACGCCTGGACCCTGAGGAGCCACCAGCGCGCCGCCGCGGCGCGCGCGCTGGGCGTGTTCGCCGAGGAGACCCTGCCGGTCGAAGGCGCGGTGGACGGCCAGGCCGTCACCGTGCGTGAGGACGACGCGCTGCGCCCCGACACCTCGCTCGAGAAGCTCGCGGGCCTCAAGCCCGTGTTCGACGAGCAGGGCACGGTCACCGCCGGCAACGCCTGCCCCACCAGCGACGGCGCCTCGGCGCTTCTGGTGGCCTCGGGGCGCGCGGTGCGCGAGCTGGGCCTCAAGCCGCTCGGGCGCTTCGTCTCGTACGCCGTGGGAGGCGTCGAGCCCGCGATCATGGGCATCGGCCCGGTGGAGGCGGTGCCGAAGGCGCTCGC
>CAYHRW010000292.1:0-3467 GCA_964359105.1 uncultured bacterium | reverse complement strand
GCTCCGCCGAGTTCGCCATCACCAAGTTCCGCACCATGCGGGTGGGAACGCCGGACCTCGCGTCGCACCTCATGGGCCCGGGCGCGCCGGCGGTGACGCGGCTCGGCCGCGTCCTGCGCCGCTCGAGTCTCGACGAGCTGCCACAGCTCTTCAACGTGCTGGCCGGCGACATGACGCTGGTGGGCCCGCGGCCGGCGCTCTTCAACCAGGACGACCTGATCGCGCTCCGCCAGCAGGCAGGGGTGGACGCGCTCAAGCCCGGTGTCACGGGCTGGGCGCAGATCCACGGCCGTGACGACATCCCGCTCGAGCGGAAGGTGGCGCTCGACCGCTGGTACCTCGAGCACGCCTCGCCGTGGGTGGACCTGTGGATCCTGGTGCGCACGCCGTTCGCGCTGCTGTCCTCGCGGGGGGTGTTCTGATGACGCAGGCGGGCGGCATGGCGGCGGCGCTGCCGCGGCGGCACCACGGCGGGCGCCGGGCGGACCTGGCGCAGGCCGCGACCGTGGTGGCGCTGCTCGCCGCGGTCTACCATCGCACGGCGGCGGAGCTGTGGAGGACGTGGACCACCAACGACAACTACTCCCACGGCCCGCTCATCCCGGTGGTGGCGCTGGCGCTGGTGTGGTCGCGGCGCGCGCGGCTGGCGGCGGCGGCGCCCGGGCGCGACGCGCACGGCGTGCTGCTGGTGGCGCTGGCGTGTGCGCTGCAAATCGCGGGGGTGCGCGCGGACGTGTTCGCGCTCCAGGGCTGGTCGCTGGTGCTGATGCTGTCCGGGCTCTCGCTCGCGATGCTGGGTGGTCCCGTCACGCGGCTGCTGGCGTTCCCGATCCTCTACCTCGCCTTCATGCTGACCTTCCCGCCGTTCGTGATGAACCAGCTCTCCTACGCTCTCAAGGAGATCACGGTGCGGCTCTCGACGCTCGCGGCCGAGACGCTCGGTGTGGCGCTCCAGCGCAGCGGCATGACGCTCCACCTCGCCCGCGGCACGCTCGAGATCGAGAACCCGTGCAGCGGGCTCAGGTCGCTGCTCGCCATGCTCGCGGCCGGGGCGCTGTTCGCGTACCTGCAGCCGGGCGGCTGGGCGCGGCGCGGAGCGCTGGTGCTGCTCGCCATCCCCATCGCGATGGCGGCGAACGCGCTGCGCATCACGCTGCTCATCCTGGTCGCGCACTACGGGAGCGTGAAGCGGGCGGTGGGGATGTTCCACGACGTCACCGGCTACCTCACCTTCGCGCTGGCGCTGGCCGGCCTGCTGGCGGCGCGCGTGGCGCTGCGACCGCGCAGGGCGGCGCCGCGGCGCACGGAGTCCCCGGCATGAGGGTCTTCCTGGCCACGGCGCTGCTGCTCGGCGCGACCGGCGCCTACGTGCAGCTCCACCCGCCCGAGAACCTGGCGGTGGGCCGCGGCGCGCTCGCCGCGTGCCCGACCCGCTTCGGCGCCTGGAACGGCGCGAGCCTGTCCTTCGCCGACGCGGTGCTCGAGGAGCTCAAGGCCGACGACGTGCTGGTGCGGCGCTACGAGCGCGGCGGCGACGTGGTATGGCTGTGCATCGTGTACCACCAGAACCGCCGCTACGGGGCGCACGACCCGCGGGTGTGCTACGAGTCGCAGGGCTACCTGCTGGACGACCGCGGCCACCACCGGGTCGAGGACGGCACGCCCGCCGGGCTGGCGGTGCGCGTGTTCGGCGCCGCGCGGCCGCACGACCGGCGGCTGGTCTACTGCTGGTGGACCACCGCGGGGCTCTCGACCGCGGACGCCGCGGCGTTCCGCGCGCGCATGGCGCTCTCGGGCGCGCTGGACAACCGCTCGTGGGGCGCCTTCGTGCGCGTCGAGACGCTGGTGCGCGGTGGCGAGACGGACGCCTCGCGGCGGCTCGACGACTTCGCCGCCCACGTGGCCCGCGCGCTGCCCGCGGTGTTCGCGGCGGCGGGCCAGGAGCGGAAGCCGTGAGCGTGCTCGAGCAGGTCGCGGTCGCCTGGCAGGCGCTGCTGCGCACGCTCGCGGCGCTGACCGAGCGCCGGTTGTGGGGCCCATGGCTGGTGCTGGGTGCGGCGCAGGCGGCCACGCTGGCGTTGCTGGTGCTGTTCGCGCATCCGTGGCTCTCGTGGGCGATGGCGCCGCTGGTGCGGTGGGCGGCGGGTGAGGCCGCGCTCCACTACCCGGGGTTGATGCTGGCGCTGCCCGGCCTCTACGCGCGCGCCGACATGCTGGTGGGCGGCACGCTCGGCGCCGTGATGGTGGGAGCGGGCACGGTGCTGTTCGCTTCGCGCTTCCGTGGCTTCGCTCCGGCGGGGGGCGAGGCGTTCGCCCGGGCCGGCCGATGCGCCGTGACGCTGGTGCTGGCGCAGCTCCCGTACAACCTGCTGGTCGCGGCGCTCGGGTTCGGCGTCGAGGTCCTGCTCGGGCAGGGGGCCCAGCGCGGGCTCGCGCAGAAGCTGGTCTTCCTCGGGGTCCTGGGCGGGACCGTGATCCTCCAGTCGCTGTTCCTCTACGTCGCGGCGCTGGTGGTGCTCGAGCGCCGCGGCGCGCTCGAGGCGCTGCGCGCGCTGCCGCGCGCCTGGGCGCGCGGGTTCTGGGCGGCGCTGTTCCTGGGAGCGCCGCTGCTCGTGCCGCTGCTGCCGCTCCAGATGCTGCTGGACCAGGCGCAGCGGCTGGTGGAGCGGGGCGACCCGGACCTGGTGGCGTGGGTGGTGGGCCTGCAGGCGCTGGTGGGGCTCGTCGCGTGGACCGTGCTGGTGGGAAGCGCCACCCTGGTCTACCTGAGCCTGGTGGCCGAGCGCCCCGAGGAGGCCGCGACATGAGGGGCGCGCGCTGCGCGCTGCGCGCCTGCGCCCTGCCGGCGGCGCTGCTAATGCTGGCGGGCTGCGGCGATCCCGGGCTGTGGGCGCGCTGGCGCGCCGAGCGCGGCCTGGCGAGGGCCGAGCGGCTGCTCGCGCGCGTCCAGGTCAACCCGCGACTGGCGCCGGAGTCCGACGTGGCACGGGCGGCCGCCGCGTGCCGGCGACTGGTCGCCGAGTTCCCGCCGGCGGCGTGGACCGGGCCGGCGGCGCGCTCGCCGCTGGCGCGCGAGGTCGCGACGGCCTCCGGCCACGGGGCGCTGGCGCTGGCGCGGCTGGACGCGCTGCGGGGGCGCACCGGCGCGGCGCTCGAGGGCTACTCGCGCGTGCGGGCGGAGTGGTCGGCGGTGCTGCCGGTGGCGCTCGAGGCCGCGGTGTCCCGCGCGCGGCTGCTGGAACAGAACGGGCGGGTGGACGAGGCGGTGGCGGAGTGGATGGGCGTCGCGCACGACTTCCCGCCGGCCGACCCGCAGAGCGGCCGGCCGCTGCCCGAGGTGATGGATGCGCCGCTGTTCGCGGCGCGCGACCGGCTGGCGCGCGGCGAGCGCGTGGCGGCGGAGTCGCTGCTGCGCGACGCGGAGGAGATCTGGACCGACGCCGCGGCGCGCGAGCGGGGCCGCGCTG
>CAYHRW010000291.1:0-3483 GCA_964359105.1 uncultured bacterium | reverse complement strand
CCGAGCGCCAGGAACCCGGCCGCACCCAGCGCCCAGGTGCGCGGCCTCAGGCGGCCCCGCAGCGCGCGCGCCGCCACGCCCGCCGCGAGCGCGCCCGCCGGCACCAGCGCCTCGGGCCGGATCGCGAACGCCGCACCGAGCGCCAGCCCCGCCGGCAGCGCGCGCGCGGCCGCCGCCAGCGCGAGGCCGCCGTAGAGCGCGAGGAAGTAAGGGGACTCGGACATCGCGATGGCGGAGAAGCGCGACAGCTCCGGATGCAGCGCCACCGCGAACGCGGGGACCAGCGCCCAGCGCCCGCCCACCGCGCGGCGCGCGAGCCACCACACCGGCAGCGGCAGCAGTGCCCCGCACACCAGCGACACGAGCGCGGCCGCCAGCACGCGGTCCGCGAGCACGAGGCGAGCGAGCGCGATCAGCAGCGGATAGCCGGGCGGGAAGATCGAGCCGAACGGGCGTCCGGCGGCGAGCGCCTCGGCGTAGCGGATGTACTCGGTGCCGTCCACGGTGACGAACGGCTGCCAGCGCAGCGCCCACAGCCGCATCGCCAGCGCCACCGCCACCACGAGCGCCGGCGCGAGCCACGGTGCGAACGCGGGCGCCGGGCGGGCGCGCGGGGCGGGCCGGTCCGAGCTTCGCCCGGCGCCCGGTGGGACCTTCATCCGAGTGGCTACTTCACGTCGAGCAGCTCGACCTCGAACACCAGCGTGGCGTTCGGCGGGATCACGCGGCCCGAGCCGGCCGCGCCGTAGCCCAGGTCGGGCGGGATGATGAGCTTGCGCTTGCCGCCCACGCGCATCCCGCGCACCCCCTCGTCCCAGCCGCGGATCACCTGACCCGCGCCGAGCCGGAACGAGAAAGGCTGGCCGCGGTCCACCGAGCTGTCGAACTTGGTGCCGTCGGTGAGCCAGCCGGTGTAGTGAACGGCCGCGGACATGCCGGTCTCGGCCAGCGCGCCGTCACCCACCGCGAGGTCCTGGTACCTGAGGCCGGATGGCAGGCTGATCTCCGTCGCGGGGGAGGCTCCGCCTGCCGGCGGCGCGGGGGTGGCCGGGGCAGCCGGGGCCGGGGCGGGCGCGGTGGTGGAGGCGTCGGTCGAGCCGGAGCCCCCGCCATGGGCGCATCCGAGCGCTCCGAGGAGGACGGCGGCCGCCAGCCAGGTGATCGGTCTCTTCATCTCGGACTCCTTGGGTCGGGGTTGCTCGCGGGGTCGCACGAGGGCGGGACGCTGCCACAACGCCGCCCGCGCGGCAAGCGCCGGCGCGCCCCGCGGCGTCCCCGGGGGCTGTGCTAGACTCCGCGACTCGCCGCCCGTCCGACGCGACCGGAGCCTCATGGAGCCCCTGCCCCTGCCAGCCGCCCCGAGCCTTCCCCGCCGCGCGCGCGCCGCGGCGCTGGCCTGCGCGCTCGCTATCCTGCCGCCCACGGCGACGTGTGCCGCGGGCGCGGACTCCACCCTGGCCCCCGCGGCTGCCGCGCTGGGGCTCGAGAACGTGCGGGCCTGGAGCCCCGCGGGCCGACCCCAGGTCGCATACGAGAACCGCCGCTGGCGCCACAGCGCCGAAGCCTTCGGCCGGGTGGAGCGCGCCGCCGGAGGCCCGATCACGGGCTTCGAGCAGCGGAGCGGCGTCACGGCCGCGGCGCTGCGCACCGTGATCGAGCCCGGCCGGGTCCACCACCGGGTGGACTATCCGGCGGGTCCGGGACCACGCACCGTGCGGTCGGCCACGCTCACGTCGCTGTCCGAACCCGACCGCACCCGCTTCGAGGTGCTCTTCCCCAGCGACCCCGGTTTCCCCGGGCCTCCCGTCGGGCGGCCGCTCGAGCCCACCGCGCGCCACGCGGACCTGGTGGTCGGACCGTTGCTCGACTACGAGCTGGGCCAGCTCGACGACCCGATCCTGCTGCGGGTGGCGCTCCAGCCCCTGCTGCGCCTGAATCCCTGGCCGGGCGGAGTGGTGAGGCTCGGCCTGGTCTTCCCCGTCTACCACGACTTCCCGGTGAACCCGCTGCACCCCGACGCGGACCGCTTCCGCCCCGGGCCGCTCGCGCTCGACCAGTATGCCTGGATCCCGGGCGCCGCCCTGGTCACCGGGAGCGCCGGCTACTTCGGCGACAACCGCTACGGCGGCTCGCTGGGCGCGGCCCGGCCGCTCGCCGGCGGGCGCGTCCTGCTCGACGCCCAGGCCGACCTGACCGGCTACGTCGCGTTCGGCACGGCGGAAGGCACCGAGTACGCGGTCCCGCGCCACTGGTCGGGGTTCGGCGGCGCGACCTGGCACCCGGGGTGGGACGCCGCGGTGCGCGCGCGCGCGGCCCGGTTCCTCTCCGGCGACCGGGGCGTGGAGCTCGAGGTGAGGCGCTCGTTCCGCGATCTGGACATCGGGTTCTTCGGCCAGCAGATCGCAGGCGCCCGGCTGGTGGGGGTGCGGCTGGTGCTGCCGGTGCCGCCCTTCACGCGGCCGCCCGGGTCGCTGCTGCGGGTGCAGCCGGTGGAGCGCTTCGCGGTGGACTACCACAGTCGCTCCGGACCGGCAGGCGAGTACCTGGCGGGTGTGCCGTCGCGCCAGGACTACCTGCGCCAGCTCGACCGGCCGGCGCTCGACGCCAACGTCGAGCGCTTCCGGCGCGGCGGGGGGAGCGTGGCGCCCGGCACGCCCGGGCCCCCGCCCCGCCCGCGCGAGCCCGAGCTGGTCTCGTTCACCGGCATGACCGGCTTCGTCAATACGCCCTGGGCCGGTGTGATGTCGGACCGCGGCCTCGAGGTGGGCTACAACCACATCCCGAAGCGCTGGGCGCACGACCACCGCGGGACCAATGACAACGAGGTCTACTACGCCACGCTGGGTTTCCTGCCCCACGTCGAGGGCGCGCTGCGCTGGACCGTCATCCCGGGACTGAGGAGTTTCTCGAATATCGTCCCGGAAAGCCGGCTCGTGGACACCGACTACATGGCGAGCGGGCGGCTCTCGCTGCTCGAGCCCCGGACCTGGCGTCCGGGCGTGGCGGTCGGCGTCGAGGATGTGAAGGGCACGCGACGCTTCCACTCGACCTACGCGGTGGCCGGGATGCCTTTCGCGATTCGGGACTTTCGCGGAAGGCTCTCGATAGGCTACGCTCCCCGCGTCGTCACCGCTTCCCGTCACACCCTCGATGGCGCCTTCGGTGCCCTCGAGGTCTCCCCTTGGCGGGCCGTGGCGGCACAGCTCGAGTACGACACGGAGAAGTGGAACGCGGCGCTGGCGCTCCCGCTGCCCTTCGGGTTGCGCATGCGCGGCGCGTTGCTGCACCTGCAGAGCCTCGCGTTCGGGGCGGGATTCTCGCATCCGCTCTGACGCACGAGCATGACCCGCCCGCCTCGCGCGGGTACGGGGCTGGGCGCCATGGACGGCGTGGGACGTGGCCGGCTGCCGGCGAAGGCGGTACGGCTCAAGCGCTGATCTGGAGGAACACCATGCACCTTGCCCACACCCTCGCACGCGTGCG
>CAYHRW010000290.1:0-3552 GCA_964359105.1 uncultured bacterium | reverse complement strand
GCGCCGCGCGCGGGCGCCACCCCCGCCGCGAGCGCGCCCACGAGCGCTAGAACAGTTGGCCGAGCGCCGCGTTCCACTGGCTGACTTCCGTGCGGGCCTCGTTGCGCGTGGCGCTCACTTCCACCCGGTCCCGCGCCACTTCGTAGGGCTCCATCACCCCCACCACCAACGCCAGCTCCTGCTTGGCTGTGCCGCCGCGACCGTCTTGCGGGGCAGAGAGTAATGGCGCACTTCTCAGCATGAGACCAACGAGGCGGGGGAGGGGGCGGTCTCTGTCGGGTCCGCAGGGCCCCTTGAGTCGCGGCAAGCCGGCCTGGATGCGGAGCTGGACTACCGCCCGTCTCGGCCGAGTGCCGCGGATTTCGGGCCGAGGCGGGCGAGCCCGTGGATGCCGGCGACGTTCGGGTGCGAGAGCGACGCCAGCAGCCGCGCCTCGCGCGAGAACCGCGCGAGCCGCTCGGGGTCCTGCGCGAACGCGGCCCTTCCGCCGGAGAACCCGCTCGTCCGCGGGGATCACTCGTCCCGAACCGGCCTTCCGCCGAAGATGTACTGCACACCCGCCTGAACCAGCCGCGGGCTTCCCACCTGAATGCCCCGCGTCCGGTCCACGATGTAGCTGCGGTCGGCCAGGTTCTTGATCGTCAGGAACGCCGTGGCGCGCGCATGGCCGATCGCCTGATTGAGGCTCGTGTTCCACACCGTGTACGACTCCAGCCGGCCGCGCTGGCCGTCGGCGCTGGGTGAAACCGTGTTCGCGAAGTCCGCGAACTGCGGGCCGACATAGACCGCTTCGATCTGCGCATCCAGTCCGCGCCACGCGTAGCCCGCGCCCGCGCTGAGCAGATGCTCGGGCGCGTAGGGCTGGCGGCGTCCGGCGGCGCTCCCCGCAATGACCGCTCCGCCCACCACCTGCCGGAAGGGCGTGATCTGTTCGGCCTCGGGCAGCCACGTGTAGGCGCTCCGCAGCGAGGCGCCGCTCGCATGCCGGTAGCGCCCCGCGAATTCCGCGCCCGCGAACACGGCTTCTCCCTGCGCCAGCGGCGTCGAGCCCCCGGCGATCGAGCCCACCGCGATCACCCGGTCGAAGTCGTTGCGGAAGAGCGTGGCCTGGATCTCGGCGCCGGCCACGGGTCCGATGCGTGTGCCGAGTTCCCAGTTAGTCGATTCCTCCGGCTCCACTTCGGTGGCGGTGCCCGTTGCCGCGATCACGTCCTCGCTGCGCGGGGGCGCGAAGCCCCGGTGGACGCCGCCGAAGACCGTCACCGTCGCCGCGGGGTTCCAGGTCGCGCCGAGGCCAGGGATCCACTGGTTCAGGTCATCCGAACCGGCCAGTCCGCCGGGGAGTCGGTTCGTGCGGGACGATTCGATGTACTCGAAGCGCACGCCGGGTGTAAGGCTCCAAGGCCCGACCTGGGTCCGGTGAGTGAGGAAAGCCGAATACGCGCGGGTCTTGCGCAGGTTGTCTTCCGCCAGCGTGCCCGTGCGCGCCGTCGCCGTGGAGCCGTTCACCTGCTTGCGATCCTGCCGCTCGAAGTGCCCCTTGATGCCGGCCTGAATCTCGTTCGCCGTGCCGGCGGCCCGGTAGTTCAGGCGCAGACGCGGCTCGATCCCCCAGGTGCGATATTCGCGCAGCCGCCCCTGAATCGAGCGGATCGTGTCCGCGTCGATCCGGTTTCCGGCGAGCCGCGCGGCGGACACACCCGCGCCACCCTGGGCGTCGGCGGTGGAACTCGACTGACGCCACCAGTCGCGATCGAACCGCGCGTAATAAAGATTCGTGGTCACGATTGCCGATGCGCCGAGGTTCAGCTGATGGGTGGCCGAGGTGCCGTAGCGGTGGATTTCGAACGCGTCGTTCTTGAACGGGTTGTACTGCGGGCCGAGGCGCTCGAACTCCGCCTGGGTGAGGCCGCTATAGGTCAGGGTCGAGGACTCCGTGAAGTAGTTCGCGCGCAGGGTGAGCCTCTGCGGCGTTCCGATCACGGTCTTGAAGTTGAGATCGTGGAGCCGGGAGTCCATGTTCTCTCTCGCGCCGTCGCCCGCCTTGCGAGTGTAGTCAAGGAGCATGCGGTGGCCGCCGATCCGGACCTTGCCCGCCGAGTATTCGCGGCTTCCGCCCGTCGCCGAGACCACGCCGCCCAGACGTACTGGCGGCGGCGGCGTGATGTAGTTGATGAGCCCGCCGATGGTCTGCGGCCCAAACTGGACCTGTCCCGCGCCCTTCAGGAGCTCCACCACTTCGAAGCGCTCGATCGGAGGATGGTAGTAGCTCGCGTTGTCTCCGTAGGGCGCGTACGCCAGGGGGACGCCGTCTTCGAGCAGCGTGGTCTTGGTGGAGCGCGTCGGGTTGAGACCCCGGATGCCGATGTTGGGGCGCAGCCCGAACCCTTCTTCGTCGCGAACCGCCACACCGGGCAGCTTGCGCAGCGCTTCGTTCACGGTGAAGACGCGGCTGGTCTCGAGGGTCCGCACGTCGAGCACGCTGGCGCTGCCGGGGATGCGGCTCAGGTTCCAGCGGTTGCCGATCACGTCCACCCTCGGCATCGGATAGACGGTGTCGCGCGGCGCGGGATCGGCGGCGGTCTGCGCGTGGAGCGGACCGGCGCCGACGGCGAGCAGGGCCAGAAGGCACGTCAGGAGCAGGCACGTCGGGATCAGCCATCGAGTCATGGGCGTCGTTCCTTCATGGAGAAAGGGGAGAGAGGTCCGGGTCAGCGTTGCATCCAGTCCACCCGCGCTCCGGGCTCCTCGGAGAGCGCGGGGAGGTTCCAGGCCCAGGCGCGCACCGCCGGGCCGTGGGGCTCGATCCACAGCACGCCGATGTCGGGATGGACGCGCGCGAACGCGCCCGCGTCCTCGCGCCCCAGCACCAGCAGCGCGGTCGAGAGCGCGTCGGCGCGGGACCCAGAGCTGGCGACCACCGTGACCGAGGCCTCGGTCCGGGCCGGCGAGCCGGTGCGCGGATCGAGGATGTGGCCGAAGCGCGCGCCGCGCACGGTCACGAAGCGCTCGCCCTGCGACGAGGTCGAGACCGCGGCGTTCGAGAGCGCGAGCCGCACCACCGGGACCAGCCGGTCTCCCGGGTGCGCCACCGAGATGGCCCACGGCGCGCCGCGCGTCATCGCGAGCACCTCGCCTCCGAAGTTGAGCAGCGCGCGCTTCACCCCGCGCCGGCGCAGCGCCTCGGCCGCGCGGTCGAGCGCGTAGCCCTTGCCGATGCCGCCGAGGTCCACGCCCGCGCCGGGCTTCGTGAAGCGCGCGGTGCGGCGGCCCGGATCGAGTAGCACCATGCGCCAGCCCACCCGGGACTTCGCGGCCGCGACCTGGACCACGTCCGGGACGCGGCCCTGCCCGCGCAGGTCCCACACGCGCACCAGGGGCTCGATCGTGGGGTCGAACGCGCCGTCGGTCTCGCTCGCGAGCGCCAGCGCCGAGTCGAGCACCGCGTAGAGGTCGCTCGAGCAGGGGAAGCGGTCCTCACCGGCCTCGGCGTTCAGCCGGGCCAGCTCGCTGTCGTCGCGCCACGAGCTCATCACCTGCTCGAGCCGCGCG
>CAYHRW010000289.1:0-3584 GCA_964359105.1 uncultured bacterium | reverse complement strand
CGAGGGCCGCGTCGGCGTCAGGACGGCTTGTGCTGGGATCAGCCCGCCATCGCGATCTTGATCTCCACGTCCTGGCGGTCGCTCTCGTCCACCTTGAACCACTCCGCCAGCACGTAACCGAGCCAGCCCGCGACCCACTTGTCGGGGATCTGGCCAAGGCGCGTGTTGAAGGTCGTGACCGTGTCGTTGTAGAACTCGCGCCGGTCGGCGATCTGGTTCTCCAGCTCGCTGATGCGGCTCTGGAGCTGCAGGAACCCCTGGTTGGCCTTGAGGTCGGGGTACGCCTCGGCGACCGCGAAGATCTGCCCGAGCGCCCGGGTCAGCAGGTTCTCGGCCTCGGCCCGCTGCGCCACCGTCTGGGCCTTGAGCAGGGCGCCGCGTGCCTCGCTCAGCTTGTCGAACACGGCGCGCTCGTGCTGCATGTAGGCCTCGCAGGTCTTCACCAGCTTGGGCAGCTCGTCGTGCCGCTGCTTGAGGAGCACGTCGATGTTGGCCCAGGAGCGCATGATGCTGTTCTTGAGCGCCACCAGGCTGTTGTAGATCGAGAGCCAGTAGCCGACCAGGCCCACGATGGCGAACAGGACCGCCACCGTTCCGAGGATCTCCCCTGGATGCATCGTTCCGCCTCCTGCGGTTTGCCGGCGGTGACGCCGGGTTACTTGAACACCTGGCCCGAGCGCATCGCGTAGAGCCAGTACCCAAGTCCGAGCAGGGTGAGCGCGGGTCCGGCGACCAGGCCGCCGAGGACCCGCAGGCCGAGTTGCGCGGTGAGGTCGCGCTCGGACTGCTGCGAAATGATGAACGTGGTCTCGTTCTCGCCGCGGCGCACCACCGCGGCGGTCTCTTCGTCGAGCGTCTGCAGGCGGCGCGCGCGCATGTCCTCGGTGCCGGTGGCCTGCATCTCCTCGCCATCCGAGATGATGGTCGCGCGCGCGCGCGGGTACGCGCTGCCCATCACGTAGACCCGCTGTCCCTCCTCCAGCAGCCGCTCGCGGAACCGCATGGCGCCGAGGCGCCACAACGCGCTCATCGTGAGGCGCTGGTCATGCAGGTACTGCCCGTAGATGTCGGGGAGCGAGATGCCCAGACAGTGCTCCTCGACCTGGAAGTTGATCTTGCATTGCGCGCCCTTCGGGTAGACCAGCGCCACGCCGGTCTCGTCGCGCAGGTAGAACGGATGCCCCGAGGCGTTGCGGTGGACTGTGCTCCACCCGTTGCGGCGGGTGCGCGTGGCGATGTCCACCTCCCAGTACGCGCATGGGCATCCCGAGAACGGCGCGACCAGCGAGCTGCGCTGCGTCACACCGCCCTCGATCTCGACGAGCCCCATGGACATCGAGCGGATGCGCGCGGTGGGCGTGTTCTGGATGAGGCGCCGCGTCCGCAGGTGGCGGAAGCTGCGCCAGAACATGGCGGGGCCCACGGCGAGCGCGAGCGTGGCAGAGATGGGGATGTCGATCCGTGACATACGTGCCGCCGGGGCCCCTAAAAACGTCCGAGCGAGCGCAGGTAGTCGGCGGCGCTCGCCAGGTAGAGAAGTCCGAACAGGCTGAGCGCCGGCCCGGCGAAGACGCCGAGGGCGCGCAGCCCGGAGACGGTGAGCTGCTCGGGACGCGGTGCGCGGTCGCACACCAGCAGGAAGTCGAGATGCTCGCCGGGGCCGACCCACAGGTCGGGCTCGGCGCGCAGGTGCGCGGCGGAGGCCGACACCACCTCGTCGCCCGTGCCGGTGCGCAGCACCTCGAGGTCCGCGGGCACCTCGAGCGGTCGCGCGTGGCGCGCGAAGCCCACCACGTGGCACTCGGCGTCGGCGCGGAGCGCGCGCTCGACGAACCGCAGCGTGCCGCCGGCACGGCGCCACCACAGCGCGTCCTGCGCCTGCTCGAGCAGGGCGCCGAGGTTCTCGGAGAGCGCCTGCTCCGGCCCCACCTCGCGCTCGCCGGTGACCGACAGCTCCCAGCGGCCGCCGGTGCCGCTGACGCGCGCCGAGGCGCCGCCGGACGCAACGCGGAACGGACGGTGGACCTCGACCGTCTTCGAGACCGGCCCGCCCACGGCGTGCACTTCGAGCGCGAATCCGGCGCACGGCGCGGCGGTGAGCGGCGCGAACATCGGGCTCTCGAGCGCCACGCGGCCGGAGAGCCACGCGAAGCCCGAGCCGGCTTCGGGGATCGGGGTCTCGCGCAGGCGACCGAGATGGCGGCGCAGGCGGAGCGCGCGCAGGCCCTCGCTGAACACGGGAGCCCCCGCGACCACCGCCCCGGCCGCCAGTGTCAACCCCGCAGCGTTGGGGTGGAGCAACAGGGCAGGTTCCATCGCCCGGGTTATCGGCCCGGGCGCGGGCGTTCCTCACCCCGAAGTGATGGTCCCGCGCTACCGCCGACCCGGCAGGTGGTCGGCGGCCAGCCAGGCGCCGAAGCCGGCGTGGAGCAGGCGCCAGACCTGGACCGGGAAGCTGAAGGGGCGGAGGGGATTCATCACGATCGCGGCCGCGGCGTAGACCAGGAACCGGGTGCGGTCACCCTTCCCGATCGCGACGCCGGCTTCCAGGATGGCGAACAGCGTGAGCGCCCAGTGGAGCCCGTGCGTCAGCTCACGCGTGAACGGCGCGAACGCCGAGCCGACCGCGAGGATCGCCAGCGCCCACGCGGGCCAGCGCCGCAGCTCGTCCGGCTCGCCGCCACCCCCGCCCTTCGCGCGCGCCATCAGCGGGCGCTCGCCAGCGCGCGTCCGCCGTCCACGGCGACCGTGGCGCCGGTCATCCAGCCGGCGGCGTCGCTGAGCAGGAAGAGCACGAGTGCCGCCACTTCCTCGGCGCTGCCCACGCGGCCGAGCGGGTGCGTGGTCTGCGAGCGCTCGAGGAAGCCCGCGTAGTCGGGCACCGCGTTGGTCACGGTGTGCAGCTCGGTCACCACCACGCCCGGGTTGACCGCGTTGACGCGCACGCCGTGCGGCGCGAGGTCGAGCGCGGCGCAGCGCGTGAGCGCGTCCACGCCGGCCTTGCTCACGCAGTAGGCGAAGAGCCCGGCGTAGGGCCGCGGTCCGGCCACCGAGGAGAGGTTGACGACCGCGCCCTTGCGCTGGATCAGCTCGGGCGCGGCCGCTCTGGTGAGCAGGAACATCGCGCGGAGGTTCGAGTCCATCATGCGGTCCCATTCGGAGGGCGCGGTCTCGAGCAGCCCGCCGGTGCCGATCACGCCGGCCGCGTTCACACGCCCGTCCAGCCCGCCGAAGCGCTCGACCGCGGCCCCCACCCACGCGCCGCAGGTGGCCTCGTCCCCCACCTAGCCCGTTACCGCCCCCCCGTCCCCCCCCTCGGCCCGGCTAGCCGCCACGACCAAGACCACCCTGCCGCTCGGCGGAATCATCACTTTGCGCGGCTTGGGTGGGTTGCCTTTGCTCGGTTGCACCGTGACGGTGTACGAGCCACCCGGCACGTTGGGCATGTCGCATTTGCCCGCTTTGGCATCGCAGCTGGCCACCGGCTTGCTCTCCGCGTCCAGCAGCGTGACTTTGCCCTCCGCTGGCTGGCCTTGGGCGTCCTTCAGCTGCACCGCGACGAGGGCTTCGGCGCGCACGGGCGC
>CAYHRW010000288.1:0-3585 GCA_964359105.1 uncultured bacterium | reverse complement strand
CCACGCTCGTCTCCCGGGTGCAGGACTCGACGTGGTGCGACCGCCGCCTCTCCTCGCTCACCGGCGTGACGTACGGCTACGCGGTGGACTCGGCGGCCGCGCCGCTCGATTCGACACAGGGGCTGTGCGTGCTCACTCCGCAGGCGGACGCCATCACCTACTACTGCGTCACCGCCCAGTACGGCGGGGAGGGCGAGGACCGCTCGTTCCTGATCACCGGCAACACGCTGCTCGCGGCGGTGGTGGAGACGCTCGCGCCGCCCCGCCCGGTCTTCCAGCGCACGGTCAATGCGTGGGGCTCCAACGTGGACGTCTACTCGCTGTGGGCCAGCGAGCACGGCACGCCGCTGTACCCGGTGATGGCGAACCGCCCGGGCATGGCCTACGACTGCGGCATCGTGCGCAACGGCGACGGGCCCGGCCACCCGCTGCTGATCCGCCCGCACCATCGCGGCGGCAGCTTCCTCGACGCGGTCGGGGGCTCCGGGTACCCGGGCGAGTGGCGCCTGACGCTCGACGACCCCTGGCTCAACTGGGACGGCAACACCTACTGGTACGGCTACCACGAGGACTATGACATCGACTCACCCATGAACGTCCCGCCCACCTCCGGCACCGTACGCGACTACACGATACAGCGGGTCCTCTACACATTGCTGTGGGCGCGGCAGAACTTCCCCATCGATCCCGCCCGCGTGTACGCGCACGGCTACTCCATGGGCGGCATCGGGAGCGTGTTCCTCGCCCTCAAGCGTCCGGACCTGATCGCCGCGGTGCAGACCGTCATCGGCAAGTTCGACTTCGGCTACGACACCGACCCCGACCCCTCGAGCGCCTTCAACACCGGCGGCCCGCTGCGCAGCGCGGTGGACCGCATGTGGGGCACGGTCGCGGCCGATCTGCCGACCTCGGACGGCGTCCCGGTCTACCAGCGGCTCGACGACGGCTGGCTGGCCGCCCAGCTCGAGACCGTGGGGGTCCCGCCGATCATCGCGTTCAACGGCAAGAACGACGCGATCGTGGGCTGGGCCGAGAAGATCCCGTTCTACGACGCCATGCGCCGCCACCGGCAGGGCGGCTACTTCTTCTGGGACACCCGGGAGCACCTGACCACGACCTACGCGTGGAGCCCGATGGAGAACATCCAGTACCTCTACCGGTTCCGCACCGACCGCAGCTACCCGGCCCTCACGAACTGCACCGGCGACATGAGCCCCGGTTTCGGCGTCGCCTCGAGCGGCGACAGCGTGGGGACCATCAACGGCTTCGTGGAGTGGGACACCACCGTCGTGGACCAGCCGGACCGCTGGGAAGTAACGCTGCGCCTGCGCGACCTGCCGACCCGCTGGGGCGTCATCGCCGCTCCCGACTCGGTGACGCACGACCTGACCCCGCGCCGGCTCCAGTCGTTCCAGGTCCGGCCGCTCCACCTCTACGCGTGGACCAACACGCGGCTGAGCGACGGCAAGGTGGTCCAGAGCTACATCGAGCAGGCCGACACGCTCGGGCTGCTCACGATCGGATGGGTCAGGACCTACCGCGGAGGCAACGTGGTCCACATCGAGGAGCTGCTCGACACCGACGACGTGCCGGGCGGCCCGGGGGCGCGCGTGGCGCGCCCGACCATCGCGTTCGCCCGCAACCCCGTGGCCGGCAGCGCCGCGGTGCGCGTGACCTGGCCCGGCTCGGGCGCGGCCCGCGTCGCGCTGCTCGACGTCGCGGGCAGGAAGCTCCTCGGCCTGTTCGACGGCCCGGCCTCCGGGACGAGCGCGCTCAGGTTCGACGCGGGCGCCGTCCCGAACGGCGTCTACTTCGTCGAGGCCCGCCAGGGCCGCGTCGCGACCACGCGAAGGCTCGTCGTCCTCCATTAGCGCCGTGCGCCTCCCCCAGGACGGCCACCTCCGCGGCGCGAAGGTGGCCGCTGGCTTTGAGCGGCGAGCGGCCGGCGCGGCCTGCCCATGGCGGCCAGCGCGAGGAGATCGAGTGCGAGGAGATCCATCGCTTGCGCGAGCTATCGCATGCTATCCTCCGCGCCCTGGGGAGCGTCCACCGTGAACTTCGTCCCAATACCGCCCGGTACCGGTCCAGCAGGCAAGCGCAGGGAGACCGGCCTGATCGCCGCGCTGCTGGCCCTCGCCGCTCTGACTCGCATCCCCTTCGCCTATCATTCCGGCTTCAGCGACCCGGACGGCGTCGGGATGGCGGCCGGTCTCGCGCACGCGCTCGCGCCCGGCGTGTCGGCTCGCGAGGCGGCCTTCTACAACGTCACCGCCAGCCCGGGGTTTGCCTATCTCATCCTCTGGGTTTACGGGCACCTCCTGGGCGGAATGCCGGCGGGTGCCATGGCGGCTCTGGCGGTAATCGGGGTCTCCGCGGGCATCCTGCTCGCGTGGCCCCTCTATCTGCTGCTGCGGTGGCGCTTCCGCCCGACCGTGGCGGCCGCGGGCACGATCGTCGTGCTCCTGGCCCCGCAGGTCTGGGAGCTCGGAACGAGCTTCCACCCCGTGGTCGTGGCCGTGCCGCTGCTGCTGACCGCCGCGCTGGTTTTTCGCGGTTCCGGCACTGCCGCTCCGGGTCCCGGGCGCATGGCCGCGACGCTGGTCCTGCTGCTCGTGGCTCTCAACTTCCGCACCGACATGGTCCTGGTCTTCCCGGCCCTGCTGCTGGCCGCCTGGTTCATGCCCGATCGCCGGAGGAGCCTGATCGCGGCCGCGGTCCTCGTGGTGCTCTCGATACTGGGCATCTGGCTGACGGTGAGGCTGGTGGTGGGGCCCGCGACGCCCGTCGCCGGAGCGCTCGCCGAGAACCAGAAGTGGTTCTGGTCGGTCTGGAGGTGGAGTGGAGTGGTTCCCTGGGCGTTGTGGACCACGCTCGACATGGGCATCGCCACAGTACTGTTGACGGCGGGGCTCACGATCCGCTGGCTGGCGGGGTGGCGGAGCCACTCGAGCAGCGATCGCGACCGCCGGCGCGGCATCGCCGTCGCGCTGCTGGCTCTGGGCCTGGTGCTGGCCTACTGGGGTCCGAACTACGCGGGCCGGCGCTACCTCGTGATCGTGCCGGCACTGGGCTGGATCCTTGCGGAACTTCTGCTGGCCCGCGCCGGGAGACGCGCGCTGCTGGCCGCGGCGGTCCTGCTCCCGCTCGCGAACCTCCTGGTGCCGGAGGCGCTCTACGGGGGCTGGAACGCGACGCACCCGGGCAACCCCAAGACGCCGGTCGGTTCGTTCTTCTCCTGGCACCAGCGCCGGGTGGCGCTCGAGGACCGCTACCGGAGCGTGGCCGAGGACGTGGTGTCGTGGTGCCGGGCGGGCGCGGGTGCGACCGAGCACGGAGCGCCCCGGAGCCGTGCGGCGCTCGTGCTGGTGAACTGGGAGGTGTACCTGCACCTGCTCCACCGCATCGCGCTCCAGCCGCCGCCTTATTCGTGGGTCGGGGAACCCGAGTTCGTCGGGAGCGCCAGGATCTTCGGCTGCCGGATCGGTGACGCCGAGGTCCGCATCCTGATCGCCGACGCCACCAACCATCCTCGCGTCCCGATGCTGACGCCGGGAGGTCGGGAGGCCCTCGAGGCCGAGGCGCGTC
>CAYHRW010000287.1:0-3604 GCA_964359105.1 uncultured bacterium | reverse complement strand
TCGCGCTCGGGGTCGCCGGTCGGCAGGCTGTGGCCGGCGTGCGCGTTCACGACCCGCACGCGCCAGGTCGCGGAGGCTCCCGGCGTGGTGCGCGGCGCGGGGTCGGGTCGCAGCTCCACCCCCGGTGGCAGGCGGGCCGCCAGCGAGTCCCACAGCGCGGGTGCGGTCTCGCGGCCCTTCCTCAAGTGGCTCCCGATCCAGCCGTGGAGCCCGGAGCGCCGCGGAGCGCCGCCCGCGACCAGCGGGCGCGTCACGGCCGGCATGTGGCAGTCCTGGCACGGCGCGCCGCGCGCGGCCCACGGACCCGCACGCCACTCGTCGCCGGTCTGGAAGGTGCAGATGAAGTTCTTGCCCGGATAGGACTGCACCGCCTGGTGGCAGCGCAGGCACAACGCAGAGCTGCGGAACTCCGCGCTGTAGCGCGTGGCGTGCGGCGCGCGCACCTCGCGGAACGGGCCCTCGACCGCGCCGTCGCGCACGTGGCAGGCGGCGCAGGTGATGGCCTCTTCCTCGAACGCCGGGACGTAGTCGGGGTTCGCGCGCCTCACCGGCCGCTCGACGTCGCCGCCTTCGAGGCCCACCACCAGCGAGTCGAGCTGGTTCACGAGCGGCGTGTGGCAGTTGACGCACATCCACGAGACACCCGGCTGCTTGCGCATCTCGGCCTGGAACTGGGGATCCACCCAGGCCTGCGCATGCACCGACTGCCGCCACTCGCGGTAGATCGCAACGTGGCAGCCGCCGCACTCGCGCGCCGAGAGGCTCTTGAGCCCCGCCGGAACGCGCTGCGCGGGGAAGGGGCGTTCGAAGAGGGGCCGCGTGGCGTAGAAGTCGGTGGCCGCGCGCGCGGAGCCTGCCACGACGCAGAGCGCGAGGATCGCGAGCCGCAGCGTTCTCGTCGTTGGCATTGCGCCTCCGGACCGGCGGTTCGCGAGCGGTCGCGGGCGCCGGGAAGCCCGCGGCCGCGTAGGGTAGTATCCGGACGCCTTCGCGACAACGTCCGCACCAGGAGTCCGCAGCAGGGGACGTCCACGCCAGGAGACCACGATGGACCTGCTCCTCTGACGCAGCTTCCCGGGCGTGCTCGCCCTGCTCCTCGCGCTCGCG
This sequence comes from uncultured bacterium, assembly GCA_964359105.1. Taxonomy (GTDB): domain Bacteria; phylum Eisenbacteria; class RBG-16-71-46; order RBG-16-71-46; family RBG-16-71-46; genus JACRPT01. Next base: position 2,497 of record CAYHRW010000287.1, on the reverse strand, counting down.
GCCCCGGCGACAGCGGAACCTCCCCCGGCGCCGCCATCCGCTCCGCCGCCCGCGCCGGCGCCGCCCGACACGACCGAGTTCGTCCCGGGGTTGTTCCGTTCCTACTCCGCGGTTCCCGGCCTCGTCACGGCCGGGCAGCCACAGGAGTCGCTCTTCGTCCGACTCCAGGAGTCCGGCTACCGCACCATCGTGGACCTGCGCCCGCCGGGTGAGCTGCGGGGACTTGACGAGCCGCGCGCGGCCAGGGCCGCGAGGCTCAGGTACGTGAACGTGCCGATCACTGGCGCGACGCTCGGCGACCGCGACTTCGCCAGGGTGCGCAAGCTGCTCCGCGATCCGAAGCGCCGGCCGCTGGTGATCCACTGCGCGACCGGGAACCGGGTCGGCGCCACGCTCATCCCCTTCCTCATCCTCGACCAGGGCAGGACGCCCGAGGAGGCGATGGCGATCGCGGAGCGCGGCGGGCTCCGCAGCGAGCCGATGAGACAGAAGGCGCTCGACTACGTGCGGCGGGAGGCGGCGAAGCGGGACCGGTGAACCGCGGCGCTTGACGCGCGACGCACGCTCTTCTACATTTCGCCACATGACGAAATGGCGGAGCGGCCATGCTCCATGAGCTGGAGGCCGCGCTCAAGGCGGCCGGGGATCCCACGCGCGCGCGCATCCTCAAGCTGCTCGAGGGCGGCGAGCTGTGCGTCTGCCAGGTGCAGGCAGTGCTGGGGCTCGCGCCTTCCACCGTGTCCAAGCATCTCGCCCTCCTCAAGGCAGCGGGGCTGGTGGCCGACCGGCGCGAGGGGCGCTGGATCCACTACGCGCTCGGGGACGGGCGGCGCAACCCCCACGCGCGCGCCGTGCTCGCCCTGCTGCGCGGCTCGCTCGATCGCGAGCCGCGCGTGGTCGAGGACAGGCGCCGGCTGCGCGAGGTGAAGGCGGTCCCGGTGGACGCGCTGTGCGCGCTGCCGCCGACACGCCGCATCGGTACGCCGCTTCGCACGGGCACCCGGCTCGGGGCGCGCGGTACCGCGGCCCGGCGTGCGATCAAGGGCGCGCCGCACCGCAGGAAGCCCCGCCGTGCCTGATCGCCTTCCTCACCTGCTCTTCGTCTGCGTCGAGAACTCCTGCCGTTCGCAGATGGCGGAGGGTTTCGCGCGCGCGCTCGGCGCGGGCCGGGTGGCGGCGTTCAGCGCCGGCTCGCGGCCCTCCGGCGCGGTACACCCGGGCGCGGTCCGCTTCATGGCCGAGAAGGGCGTGGACCTCTCCGGCCACCGCTCGAAGGGGCTCGATGCGCTCCCCGCGGGCGTCAGGTGGGACTGGATCGTGACCATGGGCTGCGGCGACGCCTGCCCGCACCTGCCGGCGCGTCACCGGCTGGACTGGGACCTGCCCGACCCGAAGGCGATGGACGACGGCGGCTTCCGCGCGGTGCGCGACCGCATCGAGCGCGAGGTACGGGGGCTCATCGACGGACTGGTACGGCCCGCCACCGCCGGGCCGGGGCACGAGCGATGACGCAGGACACCCCATCGAAAGGCGCGCCATGACCGACGGCCCTCACGCCTCCGCGCTCGGCGGCATCGCCAGCCGGCTCTCCTTCCTCGACCGCTACCTCACCCTCTGGATTTTCCTCGCCATGGCCGTGGGGGTCGGCGGCGGCTACCTCTTCCCCGGTGTCGTGCCGTTCGTGAACCGCTTCAACGTCGGCACGACCTCCATCCCCATCGCCATCGGTCTCATCCTCATGATGTACCCGCCGCTGGCGAAGGTCCGCTACGAGGAGATGGGCCACGTCTTTCGCAACGGTCGCGTCCTCGCGCTCTCGCTGGTACAGAACTGGGTCATCGGCCCGGTCCTCATGTTCGCCCTCGCGGTGCTCTTCCTGCGCGACCGGCCCGAGTACATGGTGGGGCTCATCCTGATCGGCCTGGCGCGCTGCATCGCCATGGTCATCGTGTGGAACGACCTGGCAAAGGGCGACAGCGAGTACTGCGCCGGCCTGGTCGCCCTCAATTCGGTCTTCCAGGTGCTCTTCTTCTCGGTCTACGCGTATTTCTTCATCACCCTGGCTCCCGGCTGGTTCGGCCTCAAGGGCATCGTCGTGCACATCACCATCGCCGAGATCGCCAGGAGCGTCTTCATCTACCTTGGCATCCCCTTCATCGCCGGGGTCATCACCCGCTTCACGCTCATCGCGGCGCGGGGCCGGGACTGGTACCAGCGGAAGTTCATCCCGAAGATCAGCCCCATCACGCTCATCGCGCTGCTCTTCACGATCGTCGTGATGTTCTCGCTCAAGGGCGAGAAGATCGTGCAGCTGCCCTTCGACGTGGTACGCATCGCCATCCCCCTGCTCCTCTACTTCGTGGTCATGTTCGTGGTCTCGTTCTTCATGAGCCGTTGGGTGGGCGCCAACTACCCGCAGTCCGCGACGCTGTCGTTCACCGCAGCCTCGAACAACTTCGAGCTGGCCATCGCGGTCGCCGTCGCGACCTTCGGCATC
>CAYHRW010000286.1:1581-3624 GCA_964359105.1 uncultured bacterium | reverse complement strand
CGCGCCCGGCTGCTCTCCCCGCGCCCGACCGTCCCCGCCAGCTCGTCGGCGTGGAACGACGAGCGCACCAGCGGGCCGCTCGCGACGTTCTCGAAGCCCAGCGCCTCGGCCTGCTGCTTCCACCATGCGAACTTCTCGGGGTGGACGTACTCGATCACCGGCAGGTGGTTGGGGCTCGGCCTCAGGTACTGCCCGATGGTGAGCAGGTCGCAACCGTGGGCCACCAGGTCGCGCAGCGTCTGCATGACCTCGTCGTCGGTCTCGCCCAGGCCCAGCATGATCCCGGACTTGGCCTTGATCCCGGCGCCGCTGTCCTTGACGCGCTTCAGCACCTCGAGCGAACGGTGGTAGCGCGCGCTCGGACGCACGAGCGGATGCAGGCGCTCGACCGTCTCGACGTTGTGGTTGATGACCTCCGGGCGCGCCTCGATGACGCGCTGGAGGTCCCCGGCGTGCCCGCGGAAGTCGGGGATCAGCACCTCGATGGCGGTGCCCGAGCGCTCGCGGATCTCGCGGATGACCATCGCGAAGATGGTGCTGCCGCCGTCCTTCAGGTCGTCGCGCGCCACCGAGGTGATGACGGTGTGCCGCAGCCCCATCGCCGCGACCGCCTCGCCGACGCGGCGCGGCTCGTCCCAGTCCACCCAGCCGTTGGGCTTGCCCGGCGCCACCGCGCAGAAGCCGCAGCGCCGCGTGCACAGCTCGCCGAGGATCATGATGGTGGCGGTGCCGCGCTCCCAGCAGTGGCCGAGGTTCGGGCAGCGCGCCTCCTCGCACACCGTGACCATGCGCTGGCGCCGCAGCAGCGCCCGGGTCCCGGAGTACTCGCCGGCGCCCGGGAGCTTGATCTTGAGCCACGGCGGCAGGCGGCGGAACGAGGGATCGCCGGGTCCCACACCCACCCCCGCGCCCGAGGCGCAGCCGCCGAAGCGGGGCGTGACGGGCAGCGCCACCGGCACGGCCGGGCGCGGCGCGCCGTAGACCGCGACCTCGGGATGCGCGGGCGCAGCAGCGTCGCCCGCCCCGGCCGGCGTCACCCGCTCGTCGGGCATGTCAGTCCTTCATCATCGTGTCGCGCGCGATCTGGCCGCTGCCCTTGAGGCCCAGCATCCGCTCGAGCGCGATGCGCGCGTAATGCCGGATCGTCTCCGGCACGCGGACCGGGTTCACGACGTGCCCCTCCGCGAGGTTCTCGAGCGCCCACAGCAGGTGCGCGGGGTCGATGCGGTTCATGGTCGCGCACGGACACACGTTCTTCTGCAGCGAGCGGACGTTCTGCTCCGGGTGCTCGAGCGCCAGCCGGTGCACCAGGTTGATCTCCGTGCCGATCGCCCAGCGCGTGCCGGGCGCGGCCGTGCGCACCTGCTCGATGATGAACTCCGTGGAGCCCACCAGGTCGGCGCTCTGCACCACGTCGAAGGCGCACTCGGGGTGCACCAGGATCCTCACCGCCGGGTCCCCGGCGCGCGCCTCGTCCACCTGGCGCCTGGTGAACTTCTGGTGCACCGAACACCAGCCCCGCCACAGGACCACCCGGATGTCGTCGCGGTAGCAGCGCGCGTTCGCGACATCGAGGTCCTCGGCGCGCCAGTCCCACTCGGCCATGCGCTCGAGCGGCACACCCATCGCGTACGCCGTGTTGCGGCCCAGGTGCTGGTCGGGAAAGAACAGCACGCGCGGCTTCTGCTTCCACGCCCACTCCAGCACCGCGCGCGCGTTCGACGACGTGCACACCACGCCCCCGCGTGCGCCGCAGAACGCCTTGAGCGCGGCGCTCGAGTTCATGTAGGTCACGGGCACGAAGGTGTCGCCGTGCGCGGCGGCCAGGCACTCCCAGGCTTCCTCGACGTCGTCGCTCGCGGCCATGTCGGCCATCGAGCAGCCGGCCTTGAGGTCCGGCAGGATCACGGTCTGCTTCGGCTGGCGCAGGACGTCGGCCGACTCGGCCATGAAGTGCACGCCGCAGAAGACGATGAATTCGGCGGCCGCCTGCTGCGCGGCGAGCTGCGAGAGCTTGAACGAGTCGCCGCGGAAGTCCGCGAA
>CAYHRW010000286.1:0-1481 GCA_964359105.1 uncultured bacterium | reverse complement strand
GCCGCGCAGCCCGCAGGGATGGATGAGGTCGAAGGACGCGAGGTCCGGCGCCACGTTGAGCGCGAAGCCATGATAGCCGACCCAGCGGCGCACCGCGATGCCGATGGACGCGATCTTCTCGCCTTCCACCCACACCCCGGTGCGCCCGGGCACGCGTTCGCCCGCGAGCCCGAAGCCGGCGAGCGTGCGGATCAGCGCCTCCTCGATGTCGCGCAGGAAGCGATGCGTGTCGCGCCCGCGGGGCGTGAGGTCCACGATGGTGTAACCCACCAGCTGCCCCGGGCCGTGCCAGGTGATGTCGCCGCCGCGCGTGACCTCGAAGACCTCGATGCCGAGCCGCGCGAGCGTCGCGGAATCGGCGCGCAGGCTGCCCGCGCGCCCGCCGCGCCCCACCGTGAGCACCGGCGGGTGGTCGGGGAACAGCAACCAGTCGCCGGTCGCGCCCGCCGCCCGGGCGCGCACCAGCGATTCCTGGAGCCGCAGGCCCTCGCGGTACGAGGTCGGCCCGAGGGCGCAGGCGTCGAGCGGTCTCATCCGGTCCTCAGACGTGGAACCACAGCAGCTCGGGCTTCTCGAGCAGCTCGCACACGCGGCGCAGGAACTTGACGGCCAGCTCGCCGTCCACCACGCGGTGATCGAAGCCGATCGACGCGTTCATCATCGGTCGCGCCACGATCTGCCCGTCGCGCACCACCGGCCGCTCGACGATCTTGTGCACGCCGAGGATCGCGACCTCGGGCACGTTGATCACGGGCGAGGAGTTGATGGCGCCGTAGACGCCCGCGTTGGTGATGCTGAAGGTGCCGTCCTGGATCTCGTCGGGCTTGAGCCGGTCGGCGCGCGCGCGGGCGGCGAGGTCGTTCACCTCGGCCGCGAGCCGGACCAGGTTCTTGCGGTCGCAGTCCTTGATGTTCGGGACGATGAGGCCCTTGTCGTCGCGGCCCACCGCCATGCCGATGTTGTAGTACTTCTTCACCACCAGCGACTCGCCCCGCACCTCGCCGTTCACCCACGGGAACTCCCGCAGCGCGAACACCACCGCCTTGATGAAGAACGGCATGTAGGTGAGCTTGACGCCCTGCGCCTCGAGCCTCGGACCCCATTCCTTCCGGAGCGCCACGATCGCGCCCATGTCGGTCTCGTCGAAGCAGTGGGTGTGCGCGGCGGTGTGCTTGGCGCGAACCATGTTCTCGGCGATGAGCTTGCGCACCTTGCTGAAGGGCACGATCTCCTCGCGGGGGCCCGGCGCGGCCGCCGCGACGACCGGCGCGGGCTGCGCGCCGCGCGTGGCCAGGTACTCGAGCAGGTCGTCACGCGTCACGCGCCCGGCAAGCCCCGAGCCGCGGATCGCGTCCACTTCGCGCAGGCTCACGTCCTGCTCGCGCATGATCTTCCGCACCGCCGGCGAGAGCCGGCGCGGCTCGCCCGGCTCACCACCGCCGTTGCCGTAATCCGCACCCGCGGGTGCGGGCGCCGGTGCG
>CAYHRW010000285.1:0-3629 GCA_964359105.1 uncultured bacterium | reverse complement strand
AACCGCCTGCTCCCGGAGGTCCCGCGTCGGAGGTGGTTGTCCTCGGGGGAAGCCTGAGGGACATCTCAGGTCTGGAGGACCAGGTCCATCGGGCGCTGAGGATTTCGGCCGGGTCGCCGAAGACGGCGCTGCTCGGAAGCATGTGGCGCTCGCGGCTGCCGCAGCTCGGGATCTCGGAGCGCAATCAACTGCGACAGCCCATGCCGGGGGACATGATCTACAACTCGCAACTGAACCGTCTCGAGTACTACAACGGGACGGAGTGGCGCTATGTGAGCAGCGGCCCTGTTCCATAGGAGGAAGTGGCCGTCCGCGCCTGTGGGCGACCCGGCAGCGGGCGGCACAGGGCCGCTTGTGGAGGTGTGAGATGCGCATCTGGTGCGTCGTTGCATGCGTGACGGGGCTCGCGCTGGGCGCGGAGCCCTGCGGTGCGGTGGGCATCAACCTTGGTTGGGACTACTGTGGGCCGACGGCGGGATCGAACAAGGATTTCGCCTGCGACAACAACGCTGGGGCCGACTCCTTCGTTGTGTCGTTCGTTCCGCCGTCGGGGTTGCCCCCCATCTACTTGGTCGGGTGCCGCGTGAGGATCAGTACGTATGGTGGAGCCATCCTGCCGGACTGGTGGCGGCTGCATGCGACGGGCTGCCGGTCGTCGTCGCTCACAGTGACGGTGGCGCCTGGTGCCAGCGCCGGTGTATGCGACACGGTTCCCAGCGTGATCAGCGGGTGGACGTATTTCGTCTCTGGCTCCGATGCATGGCAGGCACTGTTGGGTGTGGAAACCGGCCCGATGGCGCCGGGCGTAGAACTGACGCCCGGAAGGGAGTACTTCCTGGCCCGGGTGCGGCTGAATCACGCCAGAACGGTGGACGGCGATTCGTGTGCTGGCTGCTCGGTTCGCATGCTGCTGGACCTGCCAGTCGTGGAATTGTCCGATTCTCAGGGATTCCCCATCTCGATGTACAACGCCGACAGGCAGCAGACAATCACGTGGCAGGCCGGCCTGGTGCCGGTGATCTCGCGAAGCTGGGGCCAGATCAAGGGGCTTTACCGGAGGTAGCTCGAGGGCTGCGGCCACTTCGTCATGCTCGACCGCCCCGCCGACCTGGCACGGGCGATTGAGCGCTTCGCCTCCTCGCCCGAAGGCGAGCCGCTCGCGCTCAGGTAGCGCGGCCGCGCGCGCCGCACGCGCGCTGCGTGCAGGCCCTCGCACCGCCGGGTGGTTCCCCGCCTTCGGGGACGCGGTCCCGATCGCGCCGGGTCACCGCCCTGTCGTGCCGAGCCGGAACGTGCGGCGCGGCCTCGCGTGCCCGGCGGCCTCGGCGAGGCGCGTGAGCGTGATGCTCTTCCCGGCGTAGCCGTCGAGCGTCACCGGCTCGCCGCCCTGCGGCGGCACCACCACCAGCGTCGGGAAGCCGGTGATGTGGAAGCGCGCCTGCAGCGAGTCCACCAGCGGCGGATTCCTCCCCTCCTCGCGCTGGCGGTCCTGCACGCGCACCGGGACGAAGCGGCCGTTGATGAACGCCGCGCCTTCCGCGTCCGCGAACACCTGGTGCTCCATGGCGCGGCACGGCCCACACCACTCCGCGGTGAAGTCGTAGAGCAACGGCCGACCCTGTGCCCGCGCCTCGGCTTCGGCAGTCGCGGCTGGGCGCCACCGGACCAGGTCGGGTCGCGGCGGGGGGTTGCGGTTCTCGTGGATGCCGAGGACGACGCGCGCCACCAGCAGCGCCGCGGCCAGGACGAGCAGCGCGCGGGGATCGCGGCCGGTCGGGCCGGCGTTACGACGAGGCATAGGAAAGCTCCCGGCGGTTCGTGACCACGATGGCGAGTGCCAGGCACAGCGTGACGGTGGAGAGCCACGAGACGACCTCGAACCACGACACCGCGCCGCCCAGGAGCAGCGGAGCGAGGCTCACCTCGGGCTTGAAGAAGCGCCCCATCTCCTGCGCCCCGCGCGCCAGCGCCTCCCAGTGCCTGAACTGGGCGAACGCGCCGAGCGCGGTGGCCGTGACGTTCGCGACGAGCAACAGCCCGAAGTCGGCGAGGCCTGGCACCAGCGACGAGAGCAGCGCCATCACCGCCGCCATGCCGATGGCGAGCAGCGCGTCGCCGCCCGCGAGCGCCAGCACGTCGCGCGTGGCGGGCGTGGCGCCGCGCGCGGCGAGCAGGAGCACGGCAATCGCGATCTGCGTCCACACCACCGCGAGCGTCCCCAGCACCGCCGCCAGCCCCCGGCTGAGCACGTACTCGGAGCGCCGCACCGGGCGCGCGAGCAGGAGCTGGAGCGTGCCGGAGGAGACGTCCTGCCCGATCATGCCCGCGGCGAACACCAGCGCGACGCCGTAGCTGTCGCCGAGCAGGCTCAGCCCCGCGGCGGGCATGAACAGCGCGCCCAGCAGCGGCGGGAGGGAGAAGAACAGCAGCAGCGCCACGCGCATCGGGCTGGTGAAGCGCTGGCGCAGCGTGGCGGCCACGATGGCGCGGTTCACGCGGAGCCTCCGCGAGCGGCCGGGCCTTCGAGGAACAGCCGCTCGAGCCGTCCTTCCTCCGGCGTGGCCTCGGCCACCGGCACCCCCGCGGCGACCAGCGCCGCGACCAGCCGCGCGGCGGCCGCGTCGTCGGCCACCGCGAAGCGCGCGAGCGGGGATGCCACGTCGAGCAGCTCCGCTCCGGCGCCCGCCGCCGCCTGCGCGAGCGTCTCGCGCACCGGCATCGCGCCCGCCGCGCGCACGTGCAGCACGCGCGCCGCCCCCGCTCCCGCCGCGAGGGTCTCCATCGCCTCGACCCGGCCCCTGCTCACGAACGCCACGCGGTCGCACACGCGCTCGACCTGGTCGAGCTGGTGGGAGTTCAGCACCACGGTCGCGCCGCGCGCCTTGACCTCGTTGAGCAGGCGGCGGAACAGCACCACGCCCGCCGGGTCCACGCCCGAGGCCGGCTCGTCCAGGAACACGTAGCGCGGCTCGCCGAGCAGCGCCTGCGCGAGCCCCAGGCGCTGGAGCATGCCGCGCGAGAACCTGCGGATCGAGCGCGCGCCCGCCACCGCATCGAGCCCCACGCGCTCGAGCGCGGCGGCGACGTCGCGCGCACGGCCCTCCGAGGCGAGTCCCGCGAGCGCGTGGTGGTAGGTGAGAAAGCTGGCGCCGCTCATCCAGCGGTCGAGCGTCAGCCGCTCCGGCAGGTAGCCGGTGACGCGGCGGATGGCGAGGTCGTCGGGCGCGTGCCCGTCCACGGTGATGCTGCCCGCGTCGGGCCGCAGGAACCCGAGCAGGCAGCCGAGCAGCGTGGTCTTGCCCGCGCCGTTCGGCCCGATGATGCCGAACACCTCGCCCGGGGCGATGGCGAGCGACACGCCGTCGAGCGCGCGCACCTGTCCTGCGCGGTAGGTCTTGGTGAGCGCTTCGATGCGGATGCCGGTCATGGGCGCGCGGCATGGTGCCAGAGGGCGTGGGCCGCCGCAATGCGCGAAGCGGCCGGGGCGCGACCGTCTTCTGATCCTCCGGGGCCCCGAGAGGGTCCGCTGCCGTGCCAGCGGCCTGCCCGACCTGCCCCCGCCGCGACGCTCGGGGAAGGTCGCGCCCGGTGGCTGCGGGCCAGCACTTCCGCGGGTGGCATCCACTCCC
>CAYHRW010000284.1:0-3677 GCA_964359105.1 uncultured bacterium | reverse complement strand
CGTGCGCGACCTCGCGCGCGGGACGCTCGCCGCCGGCCCGCACGCGACCGCCTGGGACGGCCGCGACGACGGCGGCCGACGGCTCGCGGGCGGGATCTACTTCCTACACCTCCAGAGCGGCGGCGGGACCGCGCAGAGAAAGCTCGTGCTGCTGGGGCGTTGACGGACCGCGGGCCGAGGAGTCGGGCCGGTCGGCGTGGCCGACCGCGGCGTTACCGGTCTCTGGCCACCGACCGCGCGCGGAGCAGGACCTGCTCGGCGCGCGCGACCAGAGGGTCGGGCCGCCCGGGCTGGCGCCGCAGCACGGGCAGGCCCGCGGCGAGCAGCGAGTCCGCCGCCTCGCCCGCGCCTTGCGCGGCGCGGCAGAGCCCCAGCGCGACCGCCGCCTCGGCGGTGCGCCCGTCCTGCGCTCCGAAGGCCACCGAGCGCACCGCCAGCGCGTCGCGCAGGTACGGCTCCGCTTCCCGCGGCCTTCCCATCAGCACCAGCAGGCGTCCGATCCCCACGAACGCCTCGGCACTCTGCGGGCTGGGCTTCGGGAATACCCGCGCGTTGATCGCGACCGCCCGCCGGTAGAGCGGCAGGCTCTCACCGGAGCGCCCGCGGTCGCGCAGAAAGCCCGCCAGCGCTTCCGCCGTCTGGGCGACGGGCGCCGTGCTATCGCCCACCAGCCTCACCCGCATCGCGAGCGCGCGGCGCAGCTCACCCTCCGCGATCTCGTCCCGGCCCACCAGATGATGCAGCACGCCGAGGTTGTGGTAGCTGTTCGCAACGTCGGGGTCGTCCTCCCCCAGGATCGAGCGCCGCCGGGCGAGCACGCCCGCCAGGACGCGCTCCGACTCCTCGTAGCGACCCAGGGCGCGCAGCACCGCGCCGATGTTGCCTTCCATGGTGAGCGTGCCCGGGTGCTGGCCGCCATGGGTGCGGCGGAAGCTCTCGAAAGCCTCCCGGAAGTGCTGCAGCGCTCTCCCGAACTCACGCCGCTGGTAGTAGAGGATGGCCAGGTTGTTCGTGCTGCGCGCCACGTCCGGGTGGTCGGGGCCGAGCGCATGGCGTTCGATCGCGAGGGCTTCCTCGTACATGGCCGCGGCGCCGGCGTGGTCGCCCTGGTCCCGCTTCAGGTTCGCGAAGTTCCCGAGGGTGTGGGCGATGTCGAGGTGCATCGGGTCCAGGACCTTTCGGCGGATCCGCAGCGCCTCCTCGTGGAGCCGGACGGCCTCACCGGTCTGCCCCAGGTTCTGCAGCGCCAGGGCCAGGTTCTCGGCGACCGTCGCCGTCGCCGGATGGTCGCTGCCGAGCACCTTGCGGCGGATCTCCAGGGCCCGGCGCAGGAGAGGGACCGCATCGGCCGGGCGCTGCCGCGCCTGCAGCACGACGCCCAGATTGTCGAGGTCGGTGGCCACGTTCGCGCTCTCCTCGCCGAACAGCGCCCGGTCTATGGTCAGCGCCCGGCTGTGGAGCGCCTCGGCGCTGTCGGGCTGACCGGCGTGGTCGTACGTGGCCGCGAGGTTGGACAACGTCGCCGCCACCTCCGGGCGTCGCTCGCCGAGCTCCCGCCGCTGGATCGCGAGGGCCTCCCGCAGCGCCGCGATCGCGGCGTCGTATCTCGCCTGCGCATCGAGGACCTGCCCCAGGCGGCTGAGGCTGTGCGCGACCTGCACGTGCTCCCGCCCGAGCGTGCGCCGGCCCAGCTCGGTGGCGCGCACGAGCACCGACTCGGCGCGGGCGTACTCGCTCAGCTGGTAATAGACGCCGCCGATCAGGTCGAGCATCTCGGCCTGGACCGCGGGCTGCCCCTTGAGCTCGCGCTCCACCCGGCCGGCGCCGCGCTCGAGCAGCTCGCGAGCCGTGATGTTCGCGCCCCGCGACTGCTCGGGATCGGACACTTCGAAGAGCCCCAGCACGAACTCCTTGATCTCGCCCGCCTTCCTGGCCTCGAGCAACGCCCGGTCCCGCTCGCGCGCCGCCACGTGCGCCTGCCACGTCGTCCCGATCAGCCCCGCCACGATCGAGAGCGCCACCAGCGCGCCCGCGGTGACGGCCGCGCGGTTCCGGCTCACGAACTTGCCCGCGCGGTAGCCCCAGGTGGGACGGGTCGCGCGGACCGGACGGCCCTCGCGCCAGCGCGTCAGATCGTCGCGCAGCGCCTCGACGGACGGGTAGCGCCGCTCGGGCTCCTTGCGGAGCGCCATGAGCACGATGTCGTCGAGGTCGCCCCTGAGGCGCCCCCGCCAGGCGCCCGGCCCGGCGGTCGCCTCCCCCGGAACCGGGCCCGCGCGCGCCGGCGTCTTCGCCTCGCGGCCCCGCCGCGCGGCCGCGGTGCTCGGGGGCTCGGGCTCCTCATCGAGGATCGCCTTCTCCACCCCGGCGAGGGTGGTGACACGGCGCCGGTGAGGCCGCACGCCGGCGAGCAGCTCGTAGAGCACGACGCCGACCGCGTACACGTCGGTCGCGGTGGTCGGCGGCTCGCCACGGAGCTGCTCGGGCGCCGCATAGTCGGGCGTCAGGCGCGCCGCCATCGTCATCGTCTTCGCCGCCTCGCCGCCCTCCGGGGCGAGGACCTTCGCGATCCCGAAGTCGAGCAGCTTCACCGCGCCCTCCGAGACCATGATGTTGCCCGGCTTGAGATCGCGGTGGACCACCAGGTTGCGGTGCGCGTACTGGACCGCCTCGCAGACCTGGTCGAAGAGCCCCAGCACCTCGGCGAGGCCGAGACCGCGGCTGCGGCAGTGCTCGGTGAGCGGTACGCCCTCGACGTACTCCATCGCGATGTACGGGAGGCCTTCGTCCGTGACCCCGCCGTCCACCAGGCGCGCGATGTGGGGATGCTCGAGCCGGGCCAGGATCTGGCGCTCCCGCTCGAAGCGGCCGACGATCTCGTCGGTGTCGAGCCCGCGCTTGATCAGCTTGAGCGCGACGCGCTGCTCGAACTGCCCGTCGGCGCGCTCCGCGAGGTAGACCACCCCCATGCCCCCGCGGCCGATCTCGCGCACCACACGCCACGGCCCGATGCGATCCACCTTCGCGCCGGGCTCGCGGTCGTCGTCCTCCTCCAGCAGGCCGGGGACGCTGTCCAGGACGGGACGATCGAGCAGCGACCCGGACACGGCGTCGGCCGCGAGCAGCGCGTCCACCCGCGCGCGCAGGGCGGGGTTCCCGGCGCACGCGCGGTCGAGGAACGCCGAGCGCTCGTCGCCGGCGAGGTCCAGCGCCGAGTCGAGCAGGGCGTCGATCCGCTGCCAGAACTCACGGTCGAGACCCTCAAGCCCCGCCCGGGGCCGGCCCCCGCTCATGCCGCCGGCCCGCCGCCCAGGCTCTCGAGGAGCAGCATCCGGGCCTTCCTCCAGTCGCGTTTGACCGTCCGCGGGTCCACCTCGAGCACCTCCGCCGTTTCCTCCACCGTCAGTCCGGCGAAGAACCGCAGCTCCACGACGCGGGCCAGCCGCTCATCCACGTCCTTCAAACGCACCAGCGCCTCGTCGAGGGACAGGATCTCCTCGGCGCGGTCGTCCACCGCGATGTCGGCGTCCTCGAGGTCGAGACGGCGCAGGTCCCCACCGCGCTTGCGCGCGGCGCGCCGGCGCGCGTGATCCACGACGATCTGGCGCATGGCCAGCGCGACCACGGCGAAGAAGTGGCGGCGGTCGTTGAGGGAGAGCGCCTCGCGGTCGAAGAGC
>CAYHRW010000283.1:0-3709 GCA_964359105.1 uncultured bacterium | reverse complement strand
GCGTCCGGCCGGGCTTCCGCTGCAGGGAGTCCGGCGTTTCCGTTCCGGGAGGTCCCGCATGTCGCGCGTGCTGCCGATCCTCATGGCCGTCGCGCTGCTGGCTCGCGGCGGCTCGCCCGCCGCCGGCGCTCCGGCGGCCGCCCCGCGCACGATGCCGGGCGTGATCGAGGTGCGTCTGGGCCCCGAGGCCTCGCGCCGCGCCGCCCCGGCGTACAGCGCTGCGTTGCGCGGGATCGGCGCAGGCCGGCTCGACCGCACCGGCGTCGCCGCCGTGGACGCGCTCGCCGCCGGCTACGGCGCCTGGTTCGAGCCCGAGTTCCGCGGCGAGGTGCCGCCCGCGCCGGGCTCCACGGCCACCGACTTCACCGCGTTCTACCTGGTGCACCTGCGCGACGGCGTGGACCCGGCGCGCGCGACCGCGGCCTTCGGGGCGCTGGCCGAGGTGTCGCAGTCGTGCGAAATCCCGGTGATGCAGGTCGAGGCCGTGCCCGACGACTCGCTGTGGAGCGGGGCGACCTGGTTCCAGCAGCCCTCGGGCCACGACATCCACGCGCCCGCGGCGTGGGACCTGACCACCGGCGACAGCGCCGCGGTGATCGCGATCGTGGATACCGGCGTCATCCCTTACCACCCGGACCTGGGCGGCACGGTCGCGGGTCTCTCCGGGAACATCTGGACGAACCGGGCGGAGGCCGGCGGGTTACCGGGTGTGGACGACGACAGGAACGGGTTCGTCGACGACGACCACGGGTGGGACTTCGTGAATCTCCCGTCGGAGACGGAGGTGTGGCCGGGAGAGGACTGGCGCGATCAGGACGGCGACCCCAACGACTTCGTCGGGCACGGCACGGGCGTCGCCGGGCTCGCGGGAGCGCTCTCGAACAACCGCATCGGCATCACCGGCACGGCGTGGAACGCGCGGATCATGCCGCTGCGCGCCGGCTACTCAGCGGCGCGCAATCCCTCGGGCGAGGTGGCGATGGCGTTCGCGGCCCCCGCCATCCGCTACGCCACGCGCATGGGCGCCACGGTCGTGAACTGCTCGTTCGCCAGCGCCTGGACCGCGGGGCTCGAGGCGGCGGTGAGCGACGCGGTGCGCGCGGGCGTGGTTGTGGTCGCGGCGGCCGGCAACAACGGCGGCTACCGTTACCTGCCGGTGCGCGACGACGTGGCCGCCGTGGCGGCCACCGACCAGGACGATCGGCTCACGCTGTTCTCGAACCGCGGCGAGTGGGTGGACGTGAGCGCCCCGGGCGCGGCGCTCGCGACCACCACCGTGACGCGTCCGGGGCTGGACAGCCTGGGCCTGCGCCAGCCCACCTACGTGCCCGACGCATACGGCACTTCGTTCGCGGCCCCGCTGGTTTCGGGCGCGGTGGCACTGCTGGCGTCGTGGCGTCGCGCGCAGGGCCTCGGGCAACTCCCGCCCGAGGAGGTCGTGCTGCGCCTGCGCGAGACCGCGGACGACATCGCGGCGCAGAACCCGGGCGGCGGCTACGGTGGCGGGCGGCTCGACCTGCCGCGGCTGCTCACCGCGCGCCGCGGCTCGCGGGTGGTGCACGTGGGAGCGCCCACGGTGGGGCCGGCGGTGGTGATGGACGTGGCGGGGGGCGGAAGACGCGTGGTGGTCGTGACCGCGGACTCGCAGCTCGTCCTGCTCGACGGCACGACCTGCGACACGCTCGCGCGCGCGCGGCTGCCGGGCGCGCCGCTCCGCCAGCTCGCTGCCGCGGATCTCGGTCGCGGCCACGGGGTCGGACTGTTCGTGGGCGTGACCGGCAACCGCGTCGCGGGGCTCTACCCGAACGGCGCCGCGCGTCCGGGTTGGCCGGTGAGCGTTGCGGCGAGCGAAGGCGCGCTCTCGTGCGGGCCGGCGGTGGGCGACCTCGACGGCGACGGCGTGGCCGAGGTCGTGTGCGGAGCGGAGAGCGGCACGGTGTGGGCGTGGCGTGTGGACGGTACGCTCGCGAGCGGGTTCCCGTTCTCGGTCCCGGGTGCGGGGATGAGCGCTCCGATCGCGCTCGCCGACCTCGACACGCGCCCGGGGCTCGAGGTCGTCGCGGCCATGATGAACGGGCGCGTCTACGCAATCGGCGGCGATGGCGCGCTCCTCCCGGGGTGGCCGGTGACGGTGGGCGGAGCGCCGCTGGCGCCGGTGGTGGCGCGCTGGGACGGAAAGCCTGTGTCCGTGGTGGCCTCCGGCCAGAGCGTGCTGGCGCTCGCGGCCGACGGGACGCCGCGCTTCAGCCACGGCTGGAGCGGGCGCGTGGTGCAGGATCCGGCGCTGGCCGACCTCGACGGGGATGGCAGCGACGAGGTCATCGTGGCCACCGGGCAGCAGCTCCCCTTCTTCTCGCTGAGGGCGGTGAGCGCCGCCGGCGTTGCGCTGCCGGGCTGGCCGCGGCCCATCGCCGACCTTGCGCAGGGTCCGCCGGTCGTGGGCCCGATCGGCCCCGGCGGCGCCACCGGGGTGCTGCTCTTCCGCGGCGGCACGCTGCTCGCGCTCGACGGGCACGGGGACAGCCTCGCCGTCTTCCCGAGGAAGGGGGGCGCGGGCTCCGCACCCACGCTCGCGGACGTGGCGGGTGACGGCGCCACGCGCGTCGTCGCCGGCACCGGCCCGCGTGGCGCGCTCTACCTCTACGACGCGGGCGAAGGCACGTGGCGCGCCGATGCGGCCTGGCCCACGCCCCGCGGCGACTTCGCCCGCACCGGGACCCGGCTGGGCCCGGCCCTCGCTGCGGTGGACGACGTGCCGCCCGCGCGCGTCGCGGACCTGGCGGGCGCCACCGCGGGGCCTGACGCGGTCGCGCTGCGCTGGACCGCGAGCGGCGCGGACGGCGCGAGCGGGCGGCCCGAGCACTACCAGGTCTACGCCTCGCCGGAGCCGTTCGACGAGGCGGGAGCCGGGGCGGCGCCCATCCGCGGCCTCGCACCGGCCTCGAGTGACGCGGGCGGGGAGGAGCGTTTCACGCTCGCCGGGCTCGAGAACGCGAGGGCCTACTGGATCGCGGTGCGCGCGGTGGACGGCTCGGGCAACGCATCGCCGCTCTCCAACCTGGTGCGCGTCGGGACCGGGGCGGGGGGGCCACTCACCGGGGGCCTCGGCCTCGCGGTCGCCAGCCGCACTCAGCCCGCGTCTCCGCCGGTCGAGCTCTACTGGCAGGGCCCCGCCGGCACGGCGAAACGGCTCACCCTGTTCGACGCGGTGGGGCGGCGGGTGCGGAGCTTCGCGCTCGGCCCGGACGGCGCCGGTATCCTCGGCTGGGACGGCCGCGACGCGCGCGGGCACGCGGTGGGGGCCGGCCTCTACCTCGCGGTCCTGGATGCGGGCGGCGTCCGCGCCCGTGCCCGCCTCGTCCTGGTGCCCTGACGCTGCGTTCCGTGTCGTCCGAGTGCGCCCGCCGGCGTGCTAGACTTCTTGCGTCGAGCGGCCGGACCCCACCAGCCAGGGACTTCGGCCGCTTTCCTTCAACAGGGGGATGATGCGCACTCACTCCGCCATCCTGCTGTTCGCGCTGCTGGCGCCGGCGCCGGGCCATGCGCTCGATCTCCCGGTGCGCGACCCGCGCCTGGAGGCGATCGCGGGACCCGCGTACACCGCCGAGCGCTTCGAGGTGCGCCTGCACCCGGCGGCCGCGGCGCGCGCCCGCGGGGGCGCTCGACCGGCTGCCGTGGTCGCGGTCGCGCCGCGGCTCGGGCGGCTGGG
>CAYHRW010000282.1:0-3709 GCA_964359105.1 uncultured bacterium | reverse complement strand
CGTCCATTAGGAGACGCGGCGCCCGTCCGGACGGAGGTCCGGCGGCGCCGCGTGACCCCTTCCCGCTTGAACGCCCACGCTCGACTCCTCAAGCGCCCCGCGTCCGGGAAAGCGGCGCCGCTCACCACGCATCCCGGTCCGCCGCTCGCCGGGCGGGTGCGCCCGCCGGGTGACAAGTCGGTCACTCACCGCGCGTTCCTGCTCGGCCTGATCGCCGAGGGGGAGACCCGGGTCGAGAACGCCAACCCCGGCGCCGACTGCGCCGCGACCCTGACGTGCGCCGAGGCGCTGGGCGCCGGCGTGACGCGCGATGGTGGGGCGGTCGTGATCCGCGGTACCGCCGGACGGCTCGCCGAGCCCGCCGGCGTCCTCGACTGCGGCAACTCGGGAACCACGCTGCGCCTGCTCGCCGGAGCGCTGGCAGGGCGACCGCTCCTCGCCGTGCTCTCGGGCGACGCCTCGCTCAACCGCCGCCCGATCGCGCGTATCGTGGAGCCGCTGCGCCGCATGGGGGCCGAGCTGTACGCGCGCGACGGCGACCGGCTGCCGCCCCTGGTGGTGCGCGGACGCGGGCTCACGCCCATCCGGTACGCGCTCCCGATGGCGAGCGCGCAGGTGGCCTCCTGCGTGCTCCTCGCCGGGCTCACCGCGGCGGGGGAGACCACGGTCGAGCTCCCGGGTCCGGCGCGCGACCACACCGAGCGCATGCTGCCGGCCTTCGGGATCGAGGTCACG
This sequence comes from uncultured bacterium, assembly GCA_964359105.1. Lineage (GTDB taxonomy): Bacteria > Eisenbacteria > RBG-16-71-46 > RBG-16-71-46 > RBG-16-71-46 > JACRPT01. Next base: position 2,974 of record CAYHRW010000282.1, on the reverse strand, counting down.
GTCGAGCCCCGCGCCGGATCGGGCCCGCGCCTCGCCGTGCGCGGGCCGGCGACGCCGCGCGGCGCCCGTCTCGCCGTGCCGGGCGACTTCTCGGCGGCCGCGTTCTTCCTCGCCGCGGCGGCCGCGACGCCCGGCGCCACGGTGACCGCCGAGGGCGTGAGCCTGAATCCCACGCGCACCGGGCTGCTCGACGTGCTCGAGCGGATGGGCGCCCGGATCGAGCGCGCGAGCCAGCGCGTCGAGGCGGGCGAGCCGGTGGGCGACGTCACGGTGACCGGACCGGATCGGCTCGAGGCCTTCGACGTGCCAGCCGCCTGGGTGCCGCGGCTCCTCGACGAGGTGCCGGCCTGGGTGATCGCGGCGACCGCGGCGCGCGGGACCTCGCGCCTGGTGGGCGCGGCCGAGCTGCGCGTCAAGGAGAGCGACCGGCTGGGGGCGCTGGCCGCGAACCTGGCCGCGCTCGGGGTGCGGGTGGAGGAGAGCCCCGACGGGCTCGCGGTGACGGGCGGGCCGGTGGGCGGCGGCACGGTGGCGGCGCGCCACGACCACCGCGTGGCCATGGCCTTCGCGGTGCTCGGGACGCGCGCCGGGGCCCCGGTGACGGTGGACGACGCTTCGAGCATCCCCACCTCGTACCCCGGCTTCGTCGCCACGCTGGCCGCGCTGGGCGGCCGGGTGGAGGAGGGACCCGCACCCCGACCCGCCTCCGGCGGGACCCAGGGCGGGGCCCCGGCGGGCGCGCCATGAGCTTCGTCGTCACCGTCGACGGGCCGTCGGCCGCGGGCAAGAGCACCGCGGCGCGCGCGGTGGCCTCGCGGCTCGGCTTCCTCTACGTGGACACCGGGGCGCTGTACCGCGCGGTCGCGCTCAAGATGCAATGGAGCGGCGCCTCGGCCGACGACCCGGCGGCGGTCGAGCGCTGCCTCGCCGACACCGCGCTCGACCTCTCGGGCTCCCCCGAAGAGCCCCACGTCTGGCTGGACGGGGCGGATGTGAGTGGCGAGATCCGCACCCCGGCGGTGAGCGAGATGTCCTCGCGGATCGCGGCGCTCCCGGCGGTGCGCCGCAGGCTGGTCGAGATCCAGCGCGGGCTGCGCGCCCGCGGGCCGCTGGTGGCCGAAGGGCGCGATCTGGGCACCGTGGTGTTCCCGGACGCGGAGGTGAAGATCTACCTGGACGCCGACCTGGCCACGCGGGCGCGGCGCCGGGCGCGCGAGCTGGAGCAGCGCGGCATCCCGATCCCGCTCGAGCAGGTGCGCGACGAGCTCGAGCGCCGCGACCACCGCGACCGGAGCCGGGCCGACAGCCCGCTCAGGCCGGCGGCCGGGGCGGTGGTGGTGGACTGCAGCGCGCTGGACGTGGACGGGGTGGTCGGGGAGGTGCTGCGCGTGGTGCGCGCGCACCACGCCTGGCCCGGCGATGGCACCCCGGCCGCGGGCCGCGGGGGCGAGCGGTGAGCCGGCGGCCGGCGCCGCGGGGTCTGCCCCGAGACCGGCGGAACGCCCCGGGGGGTTGCGGGGCGGGCGATTAGGAGTTTTCCTGAGCGCGTACTATAGTGCTGCGCGATTTCTGGCGGGTGCCGCCCTGGGGCTGCTCACCAGATGGGAAGTGAAGGGGCGCGAGCAGGTCCCGCGCGAAGGCGGGCTGATCGTCGCGTCCAACCACGTCTCCTTCTGGGATCCTCCGCTGGTCGGCGCCGCCCTCCCCAGGGAAGCGCATTTCCTCGCCAAGGAAGAGCTGTTCTCGTCGCCGTGGATGGGCTGGATCATCCGCAGCGTCAACGCCATCCCCATCCGGCGTGGCGTCGCGGACCTGAGCGGCATGTCGCGCGCGATCGAGAGGGTCAAGCGGGGCTCGGCGCTGCTGATGTTCCCGGAGGGGAGCCGGATGCGTGACGGCGAGCTGCACCCGGCGCGGCCGGGGGTGGGCATGATGGCGGTGAACGCCGACGTGCCCATCGTCCCGTGCTACGTGTCGGGCAGCGGCCGTCCCGGCCGGTGGCTGTGGCGTGGCGTGCGGGTGCGCATCTGGTTCGGTCCCGCGCTCCACTGGAAGGACCTGGCCGGTCCCGAGACCGACCTGGCGCCGGGACGCGCGCTCTACCAGCGGGTGAGCGACGCGGTCATGCGCGAGATCGCGGTCCTGAGGAGCGGGCAGTTGAGATCGGCATCACGCGGGGCGGCCTGAGACGCCGCACCCTATTTCCATGCTTCAAGGAGGTCTTCCATCCATGTTGGACACGACTGACAGGACCCTCAACCCCGTCGCGGACACCCCGCAGCGGGCACTCTTCATCCCCCCCGTACCGCTGAACGCGGACGACGAGGACGACGAGGACGACGAGAACCTCGCGCTGCGCGCCGAGATGTTCGGCCAGTACGAGGAGTCCCTGCGCTCCATCGCCGAGGGCGAGATCGTGCACGGCACGGTGCTCGCGATCGACGACAAGGAAGTGCTGGTGGACGTCGGCTTCAAGAGCGAAGGCGTCATCTCGCTCGCCGAGTTCCCGGATCCCACCAGCATCAAGGTCGGCGACACCGTCGAGGTCTTCCTGGAGAAGATGGAGAACCAGGACGGGCTGGTGGTGCTCTCCAAGCAGCGCGCCGACTTCGTGCGGGTGTGGGACCGGGTCAAGGAAGCGCACGACACCGGCCAGGTGGTGGAAGGCAAGCTGGTCCGCAAGATCAAGGGCGGCGTGGTCGTGGACCTCTACGGGGTCGAGGCCTTCCTGCCCGGCTCCCAGATCGCGCTGCGCCAGGTCCAGAACGTGGACGCGCTGCTGGGCCAGAACGTGCAGGTCAAGATCATCAAGCTCAACAAGCGCCGCCGCAACATCGTGGTGTCGCGCCGCGCCGTCCTCGAGGAGGAGCGCGACCGCATGAAGACCTCCATCCTCAAGGACCTGGCGAAGGACCAGATCCGCGAGGGCGTGGTCAAGAACATCACCGACTTCGGCGCATTCGTGGACCTCGGC
>CAYHRW010000281.1:0-3716 GCA_964359105.1 uncultured bacterium | reverse complement strand
GGGGCGGTCGTCGCCTCCAAGCTCCTGGCCGCGGCGCTCTTCCGCGAGGGGAAATCGGTGCAGGCGTTCCCCGCCTTCGGGGTGGAGCGCCGCGGCGCGCCGGTCACCGCGTTCCTGCGCCTCTCGGACGGGCCGATCCTGCTGCGCTGCGAGGTCACGCACCCTGACGACCTCATCGTCCTGGACCCCACGCTGGTCCAGGCCGTGGACGTGACCTCGGGCCTCAAGCCGGGCGGGAGCGTGCTGATCTGCTCGGAACGCGACCCTGCCGGCTACCCCGAGCTGGCCGCCCGCTTCCGGGTCGCCACCGTGGACGCCGGCGACATCGCGCAGCGCCACGGACTCGGCTCGAAGACCCAGCCCATCGTCAACACCGCGATCCTCGGCGCCTTCGCCGCCTTCTCGGGGTTCGTGAGCCTCGAGTCCATCTGCGCGGCCATCGCCGAGGATGTGTCGTACCGGACCGAGGCGAACATCGCCGCGGCCCGCGAGGCCGCCGCCGCGGTCAAGTCGGCGAACGGCGAGGCGCTCCATGCCTGACGAGCGGCCGATCGCCGACACCGTGCACGGCGTGCCGCCGGTGGCGGTGAGCACCACCAGCACGCTGGTCAACAAGACCGGCTCGTGGAAATACATCCGTCCCGTGTACCAGGACAAGGTGGCGCCGTGTAACCAGGGCTGCCCGGTCGGGATCGACATCGAGGGCTACATGAACCTCCTGCGCGAGGGGCGCACGCAGGAGGCGATCGGGCTGCTGCTGCGCGAGAACCCGCTGCCGGCCGTGACCGGGCGCGTCTGCTACCACCCGTGCGAGGACGGCTGCAACCGCCGCGGCTTCGACGACGCGGTGGCGATCCACGCGGTGGAGCGCGTGCTCGGTGACCTCGCGCTCGAGTTCCCGCTGCCGCCGCCGGCGCCGCGCACCTGGCCCGAGACCGTGGCGGTGGTGGGCTCGGGCCCCGCGGGGCTGGCCTGCGCCTACCACCTGGCGCGGCTCGGCTACGGCGTGACGGTCTACGAGTCCGAGCTCGAGCCGGGCGGCGTGCTGCGCTACGGCATCCCCGAGTACCGGCTGCCGAAGCAGGTGCTGGCGCGCGAGCTGGAGCGCATCCGCGCGCTCGGCGTCGCGTTCCGCTGCGGGGTCCGGGTCGGCGGGGAGCTGCCGTGGAGCGCGCTGGCGGAGCACCACGCGGTGTTCCTCGCCACCGGCGTGCACCGCAGCCGCCCGCTCGGCGTGCCCGGATGGACCTCTGCCGCCCCAGCGGTCCGGTTCCGCATGGTTCGTGCCAGACCCCTGCCCGGCCGCGAGGTCGGGGAGCGGCACAGCAGCGCGCGACGAGCGCGGGCATTCCGCGCGGGCGCGCGCAGCATGGCATGGGGCGGGCGCGCGGGGAAGTCGCTCTTTCGCTGTCATCCTGTCACGGAGAGCGGCCGGTCTGTCAGAGCCGCGGGGCCCCGGCCGCGTCATCCGGCGTGACCGCCACCCGCGGGCGCGGCCGCAGCGCGGTCGGCTCGCCACCGCGGGAGGAGCCGCTGCAGGCCGAGGGCCCCGAGCAGCAGGAGCTGCGGCTCGGTCGGGATGCGGTAGCGCATCTGGCTGAAGAAGAAGGCGTAGGCGGCCGCGGTGGCCAGCGGGACCAGCGCCAGCAGCAGCCTGGCGCGCAGTGGGGCCGCGCCCAGCAACAGCCCGATCGGAGCCAGCAGCAGCACTCCCACGAAGTAGACGGCGACCAGCCAGCGGGCCTCGGTCCGGGTGTACTGGTTGATCGTCTGGATGCGGTCCGGCATGGGCTTGAAGAAGTGCACGAACTCGAAGGCGTAGTCGTGCAGGTAGGCCGCGGGCTGCTCGCGCATGAGGCCCAGCTCGCGGCGCAGGAAGCGGCCGAGCGGGAGCGGATGGAACTCCTTCTCGGTGGTGTCGCGGACCGCGTGGCCTCCCACCACGTCCGGATCGTGGCGCGCGACGTAGAGCACGTACTGCGCCTTGGCCAGCGGCACGGCGGGGCTGTGGTAGGCGCGGCGGTGGTACTGCGACCACGAGCCCGCGGCCAGCACCGCGACCGCAACCGCCAGCACCACCACCGCCACCCGCCGCACCATCGCGCCGTGCCCGGCGAGCAGCAGCCAGGCCAGCACCGCGGCGAGCGGCCCCATCACGATCGGGTCGGTGAGCCAGGCGAGCGCCATCAGCAGGCCCATCGCTGCGGCCCGCTTGAGCCCCGGACGCTCCCCGAGGCTCCAGGCCAGCGCGGTGATGGTGAACAGCAACACGGTGTAGAGCATGGTCGGGTAGACCATCGAGGTGACATAGACGAGGGTCGGCGCGACCGCCACGGCCAGCGCGCCGATGCCCCCCGCCATCGGCTGCCCCATCCGCCGGCCCAGCCAGGCGACCAGCAGCACCAGGGCGACCCCGAGCGGGACCTGGAGGAGCCGCACGGCCAGCAGGTTCCCCACCCCACCGAGCAGATATCCGAGCGCCACGAAGGCCGGGTAGAGCGGCGCGCGCGGGAAGTCCGCGCCGGGTCCGAGCCCGCGCAGGATGTGGCGCGCCGCGGCGTCGTATTCCGCGGTGTCGGCGAAGTAGTAGCGCTGCCCCTTCAGGACGATCAGCACCACCTGAAGGAGCACAGCCAGCGACACGGCGAGGAGCAGGAGCCGCCCGTTCTGGCGCGGCGAGGCCGGGGCGTCGGGGGACATGCGCGGATTCTGCCACAAGCCGCCGCGGTTCGCCCGCTTCAGCGCAATGCCATTGGCGCCGGGGTCCCGGCCGTGGATACTCCGCGGCCGGAGGATCCGGCCCCGGGCTGGCCGGGCTCGTGGACCGACACCCACGGAGGGAACCATGGATCAGGGCGTCAAGTCGTACTGGGCGGAGTTCCTCGGCACCTTCACCCTGTGCTTCGCCGGGCAGGGCACGATCTGCGCGCAGCAGATGATGGGCCCGGCCGGCCCCGGCCTGCTCGGCATCGCGGTGGCGCACGGGCTCGCGCTGGCGGTGATGATCTCGGCCTTCGGCGCCACCTCGGGCGGGCACCTCAACCCGGCGGTGACCTTCGGCTTCCTCGTCACCGGCCGCCAGAGCGTGCCCTCGGCGCTGGCCTACTGGGTCTCGCAGCTGCTCGGCGCGGTGGTGGCGAGCTTCGCGCTCGCCGCCGTCTTCCCCGACGCGGTGTGGAAGGCGGTGCACCTGGGCGCCGCCGCGGTGAGCCCCGGCCTCACCCCGCTCGGCGCCGGACTGGTCGAGTTCGTGCTCACCTTCTTCCTGGTGACCGCGGTGTGGGGCACCGCGGTGGACGAGCGCCATCCGCCGATCGGCGGGTTCGGCATCGGCCTCGCGGTCACCATGGGCATCCTGGCCGGCGGCCCGCTCACCGGTGCCGCGATGAACCCGGCGCGCGCCTTCGGGCCCGCGCTGGTCGCGGGCTCCTGGGACCTGCACTGGGTCTACTGGGTCGCTCCGCTGTTGGGCGGTGGCGCGGCCGCGCTGGTGTATAGCCGGCTGGTGCTGGGAGGTCGCACCGCGCAGGCCTGAGCTGGCGGCAAGGTGCTGGTGCCCACCCGCGAGTTGGTGCGGGCCGGGCATTCGGGGCGAGCCTGGACGCCGCGGGCTCCGCCGAATCGAGGCTAGACAATATGGAACGACCGGCTCGCGGTCGTAAGGTCGTGCCCTCGCGAACGAGAAGCACGCCGGTGGCGGACAGGCCGCCACGCTC
>CAYHRW010000280.1:0-3726 GCA_964359105.1 uncultured bacterium | reverse complement strand
GCGTGCTCGGTCGCGCCAGGGCCTCCGCCTCGAGGCGGGCAGCGGTGCCGGCGAGCGGAGCGAGCCTACCAGCGGCGCGGAGGTATCGTCGGACCTCGCGGCGGTACTCGGACCACGGGAGCAGGGATTGATCCGGCGCTCTGGCGGCCGCACATCGTGGGCAGGTGCGGCCGTTCCACCGGGCCGGCGGGAACAACCGTCCGCAGAAGTCGCAGTAGGCCCACGAGGGTCGTGCGAGCGCTCTTTCGCTGTGCGGGAACTGTGCGGGAACTGGTGCACACCAAGGGGAACTAGGGGTCACAGTCTCCCCCGCCGCGAGGAGTCAAGTCCTTGGCAGCACTCGCTTGGTTCTCCTTGGCACCACTTGGTTCAGGCGATGGGTCTGATTCGAATCCCGTTGGGGACGCCAGTCCATGCGACCTTTGCGGCGGGACTGTCTGGCGGACGGCGGCATGGCGTCGGAGGTCAACGGCCTGCGCGGGGGCTCCGACAATGCGCGAGTCATGTATCGGGGAGTCGCCCGCGCGCTGGGGCTGGCGCTTGGTGGAGGCGATCCGGGCCGGCCGTGGCTGGGACGCCGAGGGCGCCGCACGCGGGGTCGCTGAGGTGCCTGCATGGGATGGGCGGGCAATGGATTGCGCCGGCGAAACATCGAGATATCGGCTCCTGCACGGCCGGGAGTAGCATATCCATATTCGATCCCTGCCCTTGGCGTGGAGCCTTGACGACGAATGCCACCCGCCCGACGCCCCCAACCCACCACTTGGCCCAGCGCGCTGCTCACCGCTTGCGGGGCGTTCTTCCTGTGCGGAAGCGCCATCGGCACGGCCCGGGCGCAGGTTCACGACTCCGCGCAGTGGGGAACGGATGCGCCCGTCCTCGCGATGCTGGCTGCGGGGGACACGCTGTTCATCGGCGGCAAGTTCACCTCCATCGGTCCGGTGTCGGGGGGAGGCGGGATCCTGGACCTGCGCTCTGGCAAGGCGCTCCGGTTTTCCCCGAAAGTCGCCGGCCGCCTCCGCGCGGCGCTGCCCGATGGCCATGGCGGCTGGTACGTGGGCGGGACATTCAGCGCGATCGCGGGTATCCCCCGGCGTAATCTCGCGCACCTCCGTGCCGACGGGTCGGTGGACGCTTGGGATCCGGATGTCGAGGGCACCTCCCTGCGCATGGTCCCACGGACCATCTACCGACCATTCGAGATCGACGCCGTCACGGCCCTCGCCCGCTCGGGCGACCAACTGTTCATCGCCGGCAACTTCACCCGCGTCGGTGGCCGCACCCACAACGCCTTCGCGGCGCTCGACCTGCGGACGGGCCAGGTCCGTTCGTGGCCCCTAGACGCGGACGCGTTCGCGTGCGCGCTCGCCGTTCACGAGGGCCGGGTCTACGTCGGCGGGAAGTTCACCCATATCTCCGGACAACCGCGCGACTGCCTGGCGGCGATCAATGCGCGCAGCGGCGCGCTCCTCGAGTGGAACCCGCGCGCGAACCGCACGGTGTTCAGCCTCGCCCTTGCGAACCACACGGTGTTCGCGGGCGGCGAGTTCGATAGCGTGGGTGGACGGCCTCGTAACTCGCTCGCGGCGATCGAGCAGCAGCGCGGTGTCGTGACCGATTGGGACGCGGCGATCCTCCCGGTCCGGCGGTACCTCGGGCATTACGACTGGAACTGGCCGTGGGTGACGGCCTTGGCCGTCCGCGGGCGCACGCTCTACGTCGGTGGCCTGTTCGCGGGGCTGGGTGGCGCCGAGCGTCGGAACCTGGGGGCGTTGGACATACGAACTGCGCGAGCCACGCCGTTCGATCCAAAGCCCGATGGCGTGGTCATCGGACTCGCGTGCGAGGACCGGAGGCTGTTCGTGGCCGGACTGTTCGGCTCGATCCAAGGCCAGAGCCGAAACCACGCGGCCGCGCTCCAGCTGCCCGGTGGAGAGCCTCTGCCATGGAACCCGGACACTCCGGGCATGGTCACCCTGACGCGCCCGAGTCCGACGAGTGTGATCGTAGGCGGATCCTTTCGCCGCATCGTCGAGTGGACCGGCCGCTCCGGCCTCGCGGCGCTCGAAGCACACTCGGGCCGCCTGCTTCCTTGGAATCCGGGCAGCAACGGGGCTGTGCGCTGCATGCTCCTTGATGGCGACCGGCTTTACGTCGGAGGTGATTTCGGCCTGCTTGCCGGCCAGGTGCGACATCACCTGGGAGCATTCGAACGCGGGACAGGCAATCTGCTCGACTGGTCGCCTGGTATCAGCAACCACGTCTTCACACTGGCGGTGAAGGACAGATCGGTGTTCGTGGGAGGGAACTTCCTGGCCGCGGACGGGGTCGCGAGCCCAGGCATCGCCGCGATCGACGCGGAGAGCGGGGGCATCACCGCGTGGCGCGCGCAGTGGTTGTCCCCCGACCGCGTGTCCGCCATGGCGGTCGCGGGCGATCACTTGTTCGTCGGCGGCGGACTCTATGCGCACAGCCCCGATTTCACTCAGATCCGCAACGTGCTCGTGGATCTGAACACCACCACCGGGACATGGAGCCCGTGGAACCCGGTGGCCGGGCCGCCGTACACGCTCGACTACCAGTTCAAGCAGCTGGTCACCCGAAACGGGCGGGTCTACGCCATGGGCCGCTTCCGCGAACTCGGGGGCACCGTGCGCGACGGGATCGCGGTCCTGGACACGGTCACTGGGCGCGCCACGGCCTGGGACCCTGAACAGGGCTCGGCCGTGATCGAGGGCCGCAATGTGGATGCCCTCGCGTTCTTCGCCGATGCCCTGTTCGTTGGCGGCCAGTTCGGGCACTTCGGTGGCCAGCCGCGCTCCAACCTCGCCCAGCTCGACCTCGAGACCGGCACGGTGCGTCCATGGGCACCGTCGGTGAACGGCGGCAGCTACTATGACGACGCCGTCACTGCGCTGTGCCTCGCTGGGAACCGTCTCTACGTCGGCGGGGATCTCGACACGGTGGAGGGCAGCCCGTGCTCGGGATTCACATCATTCGTGGTCGCGCCTGCGGCAGGCACCGGCCGCGGCGTCAGCGGGAACGGCATCCGCCCCGCCGTCCTGCGCTTCGCCCCACCGTCGCCGAACCCCGCGGTAGAGGGGACGACGCTCCGGTTCGAACTGCCCGAGGCGGGTTCGGTGAGCGTGGAGCTCTACGACCTCCAGGGCCGTCGCGTCGCCACCCCGCTCGATCACGCGGTGCTTGCGGCGGGGCCGCATTCGCTCTCGCTCCCGCTCGGGGACAGGCGGCCAGGCGTGTATTTCTGCAGCCTGTCCGCGAACGGCGCGCGGCTCACGCGGCGGCTTCTCGTTGTTCGCTAGCGAGCGCTGCAAGCCACGCGTCTGTCCTTGATCCCGCGCCGGAACACCCGCCGGCTCCGGCGCGTTCCCGAGCGCCCGTCACATGGTGCTTGCGCTCGGCCCGATACCCCGGCAAGCTCGCAGGCAATCTCGCCCTCCGGGCCCCACGTTCGACCGAACACGACTCAGGAGGTCCCCTGCTTCGGCTGTTGCGCCTTCTTCCCACGCTCGCGATCGGCGCGTGCTCGGGCGACAACAAGCAAGCCGTGGTTTACGCTCGCAAGGCACTGGCACAGGCGCCGGACGATGCAAGCAGGCGGAATTTCGAGAATCTGATCGAGCAGTGGAGCGCGCCGGCGAAACCCCAGGGAGGAACCCGTGGACCTGCAGAACTACCTGCTGTCGATCCTGATTTCGCTCGCGG
>CAYHRW010000279.1:0-3738 GCA_964359105.1 uncultured bacterium | reverse complement strand
GCGCCCGGCGGCTCCGAAGTCGTGGTCCAGAGCGGCAGCGACCCGGGCGTCGAATGGGTGGTGCCGAAGCGCTGGGTGAGCGAGCCCGGTAGCCCGATGCGGCTCGCGACCTACCGCATCCCGCCCGCCGCGAGAGATGACGCGGACGCCCGCTGCGCCGTGTACTACTTCGGCCCGGGTCAGGGCGGAGGCACGGACGCCAACCTCCAGCGCTGGACCGACGAGTTCGAGGACGCCAGCGCTCCCGAGCGCACCACCCGGTCATCGGGCGGGCTCGAGATCTCCCGGCTGCGTCTGCGCGGCACCTACATCGCGCACGCGGGCATGGGCGGCGACGCGCAGGGCACCGGGCAGGACTACGGGCTGCTCGGCGCCATCGTCACCGGCGCGAACGGCTCGGTGTTCTTCAAGCTCGCCGGCCCCGCCCGGACCGTGGACGCCGCCGTCCGCGAGTTCGACGCGATGCTCGCATCGCTGAAGAAGAAGTAGCGCCGGGCCGTGCCGGGCGGCGCGCCGGCGGATCGGGCTCCGGGCGCTGCGGGCGCCGGACCGGAACTCGCCTCGTGGAGGCGCGTGCTGGTCCCCGCCGAGCACGGCGGCTGGGCGTTCCTCGCCGAGCCCATCGTCCTGGGCCTGCTGGTCGCATGCTCGACCGCGGGGCTCCTGCTGGCGGCAGCGGCGGTCTCGGCGTTCCTCGCGCGCCAGCCGCTCAGGCTGTTCCTCTCCGACCGGCGCAGGAGCAGGCGCTATGCGCGCACGGTCGTCGCTGAGCGTGCGTTCGCGGCCTGCGCGGTCACCGGAGCTCTGGCGCTCGCCGGCGCCGTGCTCCTCGCGCGCGGTCCCGCGCTGCTGGCGCTCGGGCTGGCCGCGCCGCTCGCGGCGAGCGCGCTCGCTCTCGATCTCGCCCGGCGTTCGCGCGAGCTGGCCGCGGAGCTGGCTGCGGCCCTTGCGCTGGCCGCCGTGGCGCCGGCGATCGCGCTGGCCGGCGGCCGGGCCGTCGGACCGGCGCTCGGCCTGTGGCTGATCCTGGCCGCGCGGATCGTGCCGTCGGTCCTGTACGTCCGCGCGCGCCTGCGCATGGAGCGCGGTGAGCCGGCCGCCATCGCGCCGGCCCTGGTCGCGCATGCGGTCGCCCTGGCGGGAGCGCTGTCGCTCGCGAGCCGCGGGCTCATGCCCTGGCTCGGCGCGGGCGCGATCGCGCTGCTGGGGCTGCGGGCGGTGTACGGCCTGTCCCGCCTGCGGCCGTGGCTGACCACCAGGCAGCTGGGCGTGAGCGAGGTGGTCTTTGGAGCGCTGGCCGTGCTGGCCATCGCCGCCGGCGTCGCCTTCCGGCTCTAGCTGCTGCCCGTCGCGGGAGCGCCTGCGGCGCGGGCCGCGTGATACCCGAAGCTACTTGCAGGAAGCCGCCGGCCTGCGGGATGGTGCCGCGGCAAAGACGGCGACCATCGGCCGGGAGCCATGCCTCCGTGGTCGCCACGCCGCTCCGTCGAAGGAGAGACCCATGAAGAAGGCACCGCAGATGTTCCCGGATGCCAGGATCCCGTACGGCACCTGGGGAAGCAGCTACTTCCCGGCCTGGCAGACCAGCGCGCTGGCGGAGGTCAACATCGGCCAGTTCGCCGGCGAGGCCATGGGCCGGATCCTGGGGCTCAGGAAGGTCCCGAAGAGCGAGCTCGAGTACCTGGTCATCGGCTCGACCATCCCGTGGCACTGGAAGTTCTGGACCGCGCCGCTGGTGGCGAGCTGCATGGGGCATCGCATCCCCGGCTACCACGTCGAGCAGGCCTGCGCCACGGGCTTGCAGGCGGTGCTGCTCGGCGGCGCCGAGGTGCAGTCCGGCTCCAAGGACGTGGTCGGCGTGCTGACCTTCGACCGGACCAGCGATTCGCCGGTCGGCGTCTTCCCGGAGCGCCGCGCCCATCAGCGCACCATGGCGATCGCCGACGTATGGGACAACTTCGGCTTCGACCCGGCCACCGGCAGGGCGATGATCACCGCCGCCGGCATCACCTCGCGCAAGTACAAGATCGAGCGCAGGGAAGTGGACGAGGTGGCGTACCTGCGCCACCAGCGCTACTTCGAGGCGAAGGAGTCCGGCTTCCTCGCGCGGGTGCTGGTCCCGCTCGACGTGCTGAACGTCGCGGGCCGGCCGCTCGGGCGCGTGGACGACGACCTGGGCGTGCGCCGGCTCACCCTCGACGCCCTCCGGGCCCAGCGCGAGCTCGACACCTGTGTCACCGGAGGCACGCAGACCCACGCGTCCGACGGCATGGCGACGCTCCTCGTCGCCAGCAGAGAGAAGGCGCGCGAGCTGAGCCCGCGGCCCGAGGTGGACATCCAGTTCGTCGCCAAGGCGGAGGTCCGCACCCAGCCCAGCCTGATGCCCGAGGCGCCGGCGTTCGCGGTGCAGGAGCTGCTGAAGCGGACCGGCCTCGCGATGGACGACATGGCCGTGGTGAAGAACCACAACCCGTTCGCGGCGAACGACGTCATCTTCACGAAGATCACGGGCTACGACTGGCGCAAGATGAACAACACGGGCTGTCCCCTGGTCTGGGGGCACCCGCAGGGACCGACGCTCACGCGGGTGCTGATCGAAGCGTTGGAGGAGGCGACGTCGCTGGGCGGCGGCTACGTGCTGATCTTCGGCTGCGCCGCCGGCGATGTCGGGATCGCGGCCCTGTTCAAGGTCTCCTGAGGAGCGAGGAACATGTTCAAGGCGATGAGGCAACCGACGCTCCAGACCATGGGGCTGGGGAACGTTTCCGACATCTTCCGGCGCGGCGCGCTGCCCGCGGACGCGGGCGAACTCGTGGACCGGGTGTTCGGCAGGAGCAACGAGCGGGGGTCGCTCGTCATCTCCGGGGCCAGCGGCATCGTCGGGGCCGGCAAGACCATGCAGCTCGGCTCGCGGCTCCAGCCGTTCGGCGTGCGCATGGTCGGGCTCGACTTCCCCGGCACGTCCGACGGCATCGGCAGGCAGTATCCCGGGCTGGTGCAGGCCTTCGGCCGCGAAGGCGCCGACCGGATCATGGGCAACATCGTGCGGCTCACCTACGACGGCATGAGTCTCCCGGCCGAGCTGAGCACGCTCAAGCCGCGCTTCCTGCTCGAGGCCATCCCCGAGATCCTCGAGATCAAGAAGGCGCACTACCGGATCTTCCGCGAGGCGTTCCCGGGGATCGAGATCCGCTCGGTCACCTCGGGTTTCCCGAGCTCCGAGCTGGGCGTGGGCATCGCCCACCCCGCGTTCCCGCACGAGATCAACAAGGTGTGGGAGATCGTGGAGTCCGAGCCGTCCGCGATCACCCAGCTCCTCTGGGCGCTGGGGTTGATCCCGCTCACCGTGAGCGACCACTGGTCGTTCGTCCTCGACGTGCTGTTCTGCGGCGTGACGCTGGCCGGCCTGCGTTACCACCGCGCCAGCAACATGCCGTTCTGGAAGGTGGACAAGCTGACGAGGAAGCTGCTCGGACCGAACCCGTTCCGGGCGCACGACGCCATCGGGTCGAAGGGGGCGGACTTCCTGACCTGGTCCTGTCTCCACCACCTGAGCCAGAAGTACGGCGAGCTGTTCCGGCCGACGCCGGAGCTCGAGGAGCGCAAGGAGACCGGGCAGGCGTGGTACCCGCCCGACCACTTCCGCCCGCTGGTGGACTGGGTGCTGAGCGCGGAGGAGCAGGACGAGTTCCGGGTGCGGATCCTGGGTCCGATGTTCCAGATGACGAGCCTCATGCT
>CAYHRW010000278.1:0-3775 GCA_964359105.1 uncultured bacterium | reverse complement strand
CTCGCGCCGGCCTGGTCGCCTTCGGCCATCCACGCCGGCTCCGCCGAGAGCCCGGTCGCGGAGCCCAGATAGAGGAAAGCCGCTCCCTCGTCGGTCTCGCCGTGGCTGTAGAACGCCGCGCCGATGATGACGTCGTCGTAGCCGTCGCCGTTGACGTCGCCGGCGCCCGAGAGCTTGTCGCCGAAGCGCGAGCCGGCCTGATCGCACTCCGCCGTCCAGGCCAGGGTCGGCGAGAAGTCCGCGGGCCCGCCGAGGTAGAGGAAGACCATCCCCTCGTCCACCTCGGGGTGATCGTAGTTGTAGGCGCCGATCAGGAGATCGTCGTAGCCGTCGCCGTTGACGTCGCCCGCCGGGGCCACCGTGCCGAACCGGCACTCCGTCTGGTCGCCGTCGGCCGTCCAGGTGGGGACGCTGCAGATCCCGAGCGAACGCGTCGCCCCGGCGCGGTCCGCCGCGGACGGCGGGACGGTCAGAAGAAGAACGGTGAGGGCGAGAAGAGCGGTTCTGATCATGGCGTTCGCTCCAGGCGTCAGGTCCGCGCCGGCGGCGCGGGCGTCGGTGCGGCAGCCGGTGCAGAGGCAACCGCGTCCGTCTGCGTCGTCCCCCGCGCCAGCGGCTCGATCGGCTCGAACTCCCCGCTCGCCGACATCTCCCTGCGCAGCTCGTAGCTCTCCAGGCAGGCGACCGGGTCGAGCACGGCCAGGTTCGTGAAGTCGATCCGCGACCAGCCTTCGCGCGTGAGGCGCACGCTATAGATGTACTCGTCCCTCACCTGCGCGGTCGCGGGGTCGGGGCGCTGCGAGTAGGCCGAGAGCGTCACGGTCCTGACGCCGGGCAGCGCCGCGAAGGTCTCGCCGATGAGCCGGAACCCGACAGCGTGCACGTGCACCGCGTACTCGCGCCGCCGCCTGGCCTCGGAGCGCTCGTGGATGTTGAGCTTCAAGCCCCGCGCCGCGACCGTTGCCTCCTGCTGCGGCAGGTCCTCGATCTCGGGCAGGTCCACGTCGAGCAGCGCGCTCTCCCCGTGGTCGTCCACCTGGAACGACACCATGGTCTCGCGCGGCCACGGGATCGCGGCCAGCACCTCGTGCAGGTAGATCTGCATCGCGTCGAGATCGGAGAGCCGCTCGACCTCGATGAACTTCCGCTTCCGCTCCTCTCCCGCTTCGTGCGCGCGCTTCGCCTCCTCCCAGCGCGCGAGTGCTGCCCGGTAGGCCGTCTCGGCCGCCTGGTTCTCCGCCGCGATCCGCTCGCGCCGCCGGCGGAACATCCGGTCGAGGAAGCCGGGCTCGCGAGGCACCGGCTCCTGGGGCCGCGGCTCGGTGAACGGCGCGGGCGTGAACGTCACCGCGCGATCGGGCGGCGGGGTGTCGAGGTGCGGCTGGAGGACGGCGGCACCGCCCCCGTTGATCTCGGCGCACTTGCCCTGCAACCACTGGCGCAGCTCGGGCTCGTGCTCGCGGCGGAAGGCGCGCTCGACGGAGGGTGCGAGCGGGTTGCCGCCGGTGTCGGCGAGGAGCAGCCGCCCCTGCTCGTCGAGCGAGATCGCCGCGCTCACGCGGTACTGCCCGCCCCCGAGCGGCACGGCGGTGCGTGGCAGGTCGGCGCTCGAGACGTCACCGCCGGTGTCCAGGCGGCGCCGGTAGGACATGCCGGTGCCGGGGACGCCGACGTTCGAGTACACGCCGCGGCGGCCGAAGGTGAGGTTCGCGCCCCGCACCCCGGCGGAGAGGCTCATGCCGGTCCTGCCGAAGTTGAGTCTCAGTCCCGGCGCGATACGCACGGTGCGGCGGAATCGGAATGCCATCGACAAGCCCCCCCGGGCGCGGCGAAACATCCCTCGGCTCGCCCGCGGAGCGGAGCATAGCCGCTGGCGCGGTGCGCAGGGAACGACGGGGGCCCTCCGACGGGGGTGTCCTTGCCCGGACAGCGATCGGCCACCGGCGCTCGCGGCACCGCCCGGCTTGCGCGGGGCGGGGGGATCGCCGGTCATGAGCGCCGGTGGTCCGATGGACGCTTCGGCCGTCCGCGGGCGCCTCGAATCCTCGAAGCCATCAGCCCGAGTTGCGTTTTGGACCGAGGCCCCGCGACGGACGGCCGTTTGGCAGGGAGCTTTCGAGGAAGGGGGGCAACCTCTCCGACTCCATGCATTCCCACAGGTGCGGGGGTCCGGCGGTCTGATACATGGGCCGCGAAGGTGGCGATCGCCCGCGCCGCGCGGCGCGTTGCGGTCGGCCCTCGCCCGGCCCGGGCAGCGGCCCGGCAGGCGGCCACCGCCTCCCGGCCGGGCTCGCGCCCCCATGCTAGAGTCCCCGCCATGACCCGGCCGGAGCGCGCGACCACGCTCGACCCCGCAGAAGACGCGCGGCTGGTCGGGCGTTGCCTGGCCGGTGACGCGCGCGCCTGGGAGGCGCTGGTCCGCCGGCACGAGCGCCTGGTCTGCGCGGTCGCCCGCACCTACAGCCTGGACGAGGCCGACCTCGCCGACGTCTTCCAGGACGTGTTCACGGCGCTGGTGAAGGGCCTTCCCCGCCTGCGCGACGCGCGGGCGCTGGTGCGCTGGCTCTCGAGCACCACCGACCGCATCGCGCTCGCCACCGCGCTGCGCCGCCGCCGCGAGCGCGCGATGACCACGGACCCCGCGGGCCTCGAGCGGGTTCCCGGATCCGACCCGTGGGTGGGCGCCGACCTCGAGGAGCTGGAGGAGCAGGCGATGGTGCGGCTGGCGCTCGCCGGGCTCCACGAGCGCTGCCGCCGGCTGCTGGCCGCGCTCTACTACGAGGATCCGCCGCCCTCCTACGCCGACCTCGCCCGCCGGCTCGGCGTGCCGATCGGCTCGCTGGGGCCGACCCGTGCAAGATGCATGGAGCGCCTCCGCCGGGGGCTGGCCGCCCTGGCGGCAGCCGGCGGTGGTATCAGCCCCGGCGCGCCGCCCACCTCTGAGACTGAAGACGCGCAGCACCGCCGCGCCCCCGGGGGCGAAGACATCCCGCCGCCGGATCGAACGGAGGAGCACCGATGACCCCCCAGCGGTCCCCCGGTCGCCATCTCGATGCACGCACCGCGCTCGACTACCTCGAAGGCCTGCTGCCCCACGCCGGGCGGACCGAGGTGGAGGAGCACCTCGCCGGTCCCTGTCCGGAATGCCATGAGCGGGTGCGCGCGCTCGGCCGTCTGATCGAGCGCATGCGCCGCGACCGCACGCCCGCGGTGCCGGAGTCGCTGCGCGCGCTCGTGCTCGCGGCGTTCGCGCCGGCAGCACGGCCCGAGCCCGCGGGCGGCCTGCTCGAGGCGGTGGCGCGTCTGGTCTTCGACTCGTGGGCATCGCCGCTGCCCGCGGCCACGCGCCGCGCGGTCGGCGAGGCACGCCGGCTCCATTTCGCACTCATGGACGATGTGCTCGAACTTGAGTGCGAGACCGAGGCCGCAGGCCTGGTCAGCCTGCGTGGACGGTTGCGGGCGTCCGACTCCGCACTGTTCCGGCTGGAGGTCGAAGCGAGCGGGGAGCGCTTCACCGCGCTCCCCGACTCGTCCGGACGCTTCGCGCTCGAGCGCGTGCCCGCGGGCGAGGCGCACCTGACCGTCACCGGCCCGACCGGCCGGTTCCGACTTCCCCCGATCGCCTTGTAGTCCACCGGGAGCGGCCATGAGCGAGATCTCCACGAGAGAGGGAGCCGCTCGGGCCGACGCGCTCATCGCGCGCGTCGAGTCGCTGCGCCGCGAACGGCCGGAGGAGGCGTGGCGCGAGCTGGTGCGCGGCTTCGCTTCCACGGCG
>CAYHRW010000277.1:0-3784 GCA_964359105.1 uncultured bacterium | reverse complement strand
GGTGTAGCGCTTGGCGATCGAGATCACCAGCCGCACGTTGGCCTCGATCATCTCCTTCTTGGCCTGCGCGGTGGCGCGCTCGCCGTCGCGGATCTGGCGGTAGAGCTCGAGCAGGTGGTCGCGCGTCATCCCCGCCTCGTCCTCGAGCGTCTTGATGTCCTTCTTGATGTTCCGGAGCTCGTTCTGGAACTCCGCGACCTGCGCCGGCTGGAGCCCGGAGTCGCGCTTGACCGCGCGCAGCTCGCGCGGGCCCTTCTTGAGCCGCCGGGCGAATGTGTTCATCTCCTCGACGCCGTGCCCGAAGCGCCCCTCGAGCTCGGCGATGCGCTCCTCCAGCTGGAGCGCGCGCTCGGCGAGACGCTTCACCGGCCAGGCCAGGCCCTCGACCATGCGCGGGTTCATCGAGAGCTTGTGCAGCTCCTGCGTGAGCTCCGCCTCGACCTTCGCGAAGTTCGCCTGGAAGGTCGAACGCGCGTTGTCGGCCATGCGGGAGCTCTGGCGCTCGAGCTGGTCGTTGTAGCGCTTCTGCAGCGCGAAGACGCGGTCGAGGATCTTGAGCGCGCGCTGCCGCTCGCGCTGGAGCGCCTGCTCGGTGGTGGCGTTCTCGTCCACCTTGATGAAGTCCTCGATCTTGAGCTGGCCCTCCTTGAGCTTCTTGTAGAGCCCGCGGATCTCGCGCTTGGGCGGCTCGGCGCGGAACAGCGCCGCCACGACCTGGCGCTCGCCGGCCTCGATGCGGCGCGCGATCTCGACCTCGCCCTCGCGGGTCAGGAGCGGCACCCGCCCCATCTCGCGCAGGTACATGCGCACCGGGTCGTCGTAGCGCACCGGCTGCTGCGGCACGGCCTTGGTGGCCACGGCCGGCTTCTTGTCGTCGATCTTCCGCAGCTGCTTGGCGCGCTCGTGGGCCTCCTCGTCGCTGACGAAGACCTCGATGTGGAGCTGGCCGAGCATGCCGTGGATCTCCTCCATCTGCTCGACCTGCACCTCGGGGTCGTCGTCGTCGCTCAGCATCGAGACGACCTGGTCCTCCGTGATGTAGCCCTGGCGCACCGCCAGCGTCTTGATCTCGTCGAGACGCTTGCGCCCCTCGGACTTCTCCTTGAGCTTCACCTGCCGTGCCTTCGAAGTGGCGGTCGCCATGAAAACGGGTTCTCCCTATGCGCTGAGGTCACGAAGCGATCGTGCGATCTCGTAGATCTCCTGATTGAGGCGGGCGAGCTCCTCCTCGTCCGTGGCGCGCTGGAGCTCCAGCTTGCGCTGCTTCATCCGCTGCTTGAGACGCCGCTCCTTGAGCAGCCGCGTCTCGACGGCGATCTCGCCGTCCCAGTCCGCCACCGGCGGCGTCTCGGCGCCCAGCTCGCGCACCAGCGCCGCGGCGGCATCCTCACCGTGGAACTCCGGCGTGCCGCCCCACAGCCACGCGGCCACCACGCGGCAGTCCGGATCCTCGAAGTCCTCCGGGCCCAGCTGCGCGCGCACCGCGTCCATCCCTTCGGGATGGTGGACCAGCAGCTGGAGGAGCTTGCGCTCCACGAAGCGCTCGCCGCGCCGCTCGAGCGCCACCGCCGCGGCCACCGGGCGCTCGCTGCCGTGGCCCGCGGATCGCAGCGACGCCGCGCGCGCCAGCACCGACGCCGACAGCCCGAAGACCTCGCTCGCGCGCTCGAGCAGCAGCCGGCGCCGAATCGGGTCGCCGATCGCCAGGCTCAGGCCCACGACCGCGTGGAGCGCGCGCTCCCGCGGGTCTCCCGGCCCGCCGGCGCGCAGCACGTGGCGCTGGATGAACTCGACCGGATCGGCGGCGCGCCGGCGCGCTTCGCGCCACGCCTCGAGCCCGCCGCGCCGCACCAGCGTGTCCGGATCCTCGCCCGCCGGCAGGTCCACCACGGCCACCTCGAGCCCCTCGCCCATCAGCACGCCGAGCGAGCGCATCATCGCTCCCTGCCCGGCGGCGTCGCCGTCGTAGGTGAGCGCCACGCGTCCCGCCACGCGCTTCAGCAGCCGCGCCTGCTCGGGCGTGAGCGCGGTGCCCGAGGTCGCCACCGTGTTCCTGAGACCGGCCTGGTGCAGCGCGATGGCGTCGAAGTACCCCTCGACCACGACCATCTCGCCGTCCGGCTCGACCTGGCGCCGCGCCTGGTCGAGCGCGTAGAGGAACGTGCCCTTGCGGTACACCGCGGTCTCGGGCGAGTTCAGGTACTTGGGGTTGTCCTCCGCGGCGAGCGCCCGCGCGCCGAATCCCACGACCACACCTCCCGGCGAGACCAGCGGCACCATCAGCCGGTGCCGGAAGCGGTCGTAGAGCCCGCCGCTGTCGCGCCGCGCCGCGAGCCCGGCCTGCACCAGCACCTCGTCGCTCGCCTTGTCGCGCAGCCGCTGCACCAGGTTCTCCCATCCCTCCGGCGCGAGCCCGAGCCGGAACGCCCTCCAGGTGTCGCGCGCCAGGCCCCGCTCTTCCAGGTAGGCGCGCGCCGCCGCGCCCCGCTGCGGGTCGCCCAGCCACTGCTCGTAGGCCGCCGCCGCCGCCTCGAGCGCCTCGTGCAGCTTCGCGCGCGCCCCGCGCTCCCCCGGCTCGCCCCGCGATTCGGGCACCGGGATGCCCGCGCGCCGCGAGAGCAGCTCCACCGCCTCGAGGAATCCCACCTTCTCCGTCTCCTGCACGAACCGGAACACGTCGCCGCCGGCCTTGCAGCCGAAGCAGTGGTAGAACTGCCGCTCGGGGTTCACCGAGAACGACGGCGACTTCTCCTTGTGGAACGGACACAGGCCGACCAGGTTCCGCCCCACGCGCTTGAGCATGACGGTCTGGCCCACCACCTCGGCGATGTCGCTCGCCGCGCGCACGCGCTCGACCCAGGCGTCGCGGGCGGGCGCGGCGCCGCGCCCGCCCATCGCCTGAAAGCCCCTCATCGCAGCCTCGCCACGGTGACGCCGCGGCCGCCCTCGCCGACCAGCCCCATGCGCTGCGAGGCCACCTGCGGGTGCCCGCGCAGGTGGCGCTCGACCACCGCGCGCAGCACGCCCTTGCCCACGCCGTGCACGATGCGCAGCTCGCCGAACCCCGCCAGCACCGCGCGGTCCAAGCCCTGGTCGAGCGCGCGCAGCGCCTCGTCCACCTCCATCCCGCGCAGGTCGAGCTCGAGCGGCGGGGCCTCCTCGGACGCCTCCCAGCTCGCCGCCACCCGCGATCCGGCCGGAGCCGGCGCGGCCGTGGCGGCTTCGAGCTGGCTCACGTGGCTCTGGATGCTCCAGCTGCCGCGCCGGAGCATCACCTTGCCTTCGGGGTCCGGGCCGCTCACCACCTCGGCCTCCACGCCCAGGTCGCGCACCCGCACCTTCGCGCCGGCCGCCACCGCGACCGGCTCCGCGGCCGCGTCCGCCTCGCCCGCGGGCGCCGCGGCCCGCTGGAGCGACTCGACCTCGCGCTCGACCGCCTCGAGGCCGGCGCGGATGCGCTCGGAGCCGGCGCGCGTCTTCTCGGCGCGCCGCGCCTCCTGCCGCACCGTCTGCCACAGCTCGCGCGCGTGCGAGAGCACCACCTCGCTCTCGCGCGTGAGCCGCCGGCGCAGCTCCTCGAGGGTGCGCCGCGACTCCTCGGCCGCCGCGCGCGCCGCCGCCGCCGCCGCCTCGGCCTCGGCGCGCGCCTGCCCGAGCGCTTCACGCTCGTCCTCGAGCCGGCGCCGCGCTTCCTGCACCTCGCCGAGCAGTCGCTCGAGCGATCGCGCCTCCGCCGGCGTCAGCAGCCCCACGCGCGCCAGCACGGCGGGCGCGAAGCCGAGCC
>CAYHRW010000276.1:0-3787 GCA_964359105.1 uncultured bacterium | reverse complement strand
GGCGTCGAGAAGATGACCGACGGCGCGGACGTCACGGCGGTGCTGGCGACCGCGGCCGACCAGGAGCTGGAGGCGTTCCACGGGATCACGTTCCCGGGCCTCTACGCCATGATCGCGCGCGCCCACATGCAGGCCATGGGGACGACCGAGGAGGACCTGGCGTGGGTGGCGGTCAAGAACCACCGCCACGGAGCGCTCAATCCCAAGGCCCAGTTCGCGCGCGAGGTGAAGCTCGAGGAGGTGATGAAGTCCTCGATGGTGTCCGACCCGCTGCGGCTGCTGTGCTGCTCGCCGGTGAGCGACGGCGCGGCCGCGGTGCTGCTCTGTCCCCTCGAGCACGCGAAGCACTACACCGACCGACCGGTGAAGATCCGCGGCAGCGGCCTTGCCACCAGCACCATGGCGCTCGCCGACCGCAAGGATCCGGCGTTCCTCGACGCGGTGCAGCTCTCGGGCGAGCGCGCGTACAGGATGGCGGGGGTGACGCCCGCCGACATCCAGGTCGCCGAGGTGCACGACTGCTTCGCCATCGCCGAGATCTGCTGCATCGAGGCGCTGGGGCTGGTGGAGAAGCGCGCCGGCCGCCACGCCGCGCGCACCGGGCTGACCGCGCTGGGCGGGAAGATCCCGGTGAACACGAGCGGCGGGCTCAAGTCGAAGGGCCATCCGGTGGGCGCCACCGGCATCGCTCAGGCGATCGAGATCTTCGAGCAGCTGCGCGGCGGGGCGGGCGCGCGCCAGGTGAAGGGCGCGCGCATCGGCCTCGCCCAGAACATGGGTGGCTCCGGAGCCAGCTCCGTGGTCCACGTCTTCGAGGGGGTCTGACCATGCCGAGCCCGAGAAACTGGAGAGAGATCCCGGCCCGTTACCGGCTCGAGGCCGCGCGCTGCCGCGGCTGCGGCAAGGTGGTGTACCCCGCACGCCGCGTGTGCCCGGCGTGCCGCGGGCAGGAGTTCGAGAAGACGATGCTGTCGTGGAAGGGGAAGGTCGTCACCTCGACGGTGGTGCAGGTCGCGCCCACCGAGTTCCAGATGGAGGCGCCCTACGCCGTCGCCATCGTGGAGACCCCGGAGGGGGCGCGGCTCATGACCCAGGTGGTGGACTGCGATCCCGCGGCGGTCCAGCCCGGGATGGAGGTCGCGCTGGTCTTCCGCCTGATCCGCCGGGAAGGCCACGGCGGGATCCTCTGCTACGGCTTCAAGGGCGTCCCGGCCGCATAGCGCCTCACTCCGCGCGGCCGCGCGTGACGGTGCGGCCGCGCGGGGGTCGCGTTGCGCCGGGGCCACCGCGGGGGGCGACCCCGCGAGAGAGGTGGTCGCATGTCGAAGGTCCATATCTGCGTGGACGTGACCGAGGAGGCCCTGCGCGCGTTCGAGGCCGAGGCCCGACGCGAGGGCGTCACGGTGCAGAGCCTGCTCGAGAAGACGGTGAACGGGCTGCTGCGCGACATGGAACGAGAGGAAGAGGAGGGCACCGACCACCCGATCATCGCGTCGTGAGCGACGCGGGGACATCCGTCAGCGCTCTGTGATTTCGGGCGCGGCCGCGCGGCGCATGTTCGATTCTGGTTGACCGCGCAGGCGCCGGCGGTGAATCCTCTCCCCCGCATCCCCACGGGCGCACCCCGCGCTCTGCGAACGCCGGGACGATGCATCGTCCCGGCCACCCCTCAGCAGAAGGATGACCGCCATGATGAACAGGCAATCGCTCACGATGATGTGGGACCACATGCGGCAGACGATCGGCATGGGCCTGCGCTGCGTCGAGGCGCTCCCCGCCGACAAGCTCGACAGCCATCCCATCGCCAACATGCGCACGCCGAAGGATCTGGTGGTGCACATGTACGGCATGGCGCTGCGCAGCGTGGTGGAAGGCGCGGCGGCCGGCGAGATCAAGGCGCTCGACGAGGAGAAGATCGTGGCCGGCATCCGCACGCGCGACGAGCTGGTGAAGTACTGCCGCGAGTGCTGGGACGCCGCCGACCGCGCGGCCACGGGCATCACCGACGCGCAGCTCACGGCCTCGGTCAAGACTCCCTGGGGGATGGACTTCCCCGGCTTCGTGTGCTTCGGCATCACGAACGACGAGTTCCTGCACCACCGCGGCCAGCTCTACACGTACCTGCGCGCGCTGGGGCAGGACGTGCCGATGATGTGGGATTTCGAGCACAACGCGCCCGGGTTCCAGCCGCAGGCGCAGCAGCCGGCGTAGCGGGACGTATACACGACGCATGCGCTAAGGCCCGGGCCCTGCCCGGGCCTTCGCGTTGCGGGGCGCCCTTCCGGACCCCATCGGGACGGGCGTAGACTCATGTCTGGAGTTCCCCCGAGCTTCGACACCGCATCCGCCCCTTCGATGGAGGTCCCGCCATGCGCCGCCTTCTTCCCCTCCTCGCCGTGCCCATCTCCATGGCGCTCGCCGGCCCGTCGCCGGCCAGCTCGGTCACGGTCCCCGATCAGTTCACTTCCATCCAGGCCGCGATCGACGGCGGCGCCGACACCGTGCTGGTCCGGTACGGGACGTACCCGGAGGCGCTGAGCATCACGCGCGTGCTTGCGTTGATCGCGCTCCCGACCCAGGAGGGCGACCGCCTGAAGAACCTGCTGCCGCGGGTCACACGCCTGAGAGCCCAGGGGTCCTACCCCAGCGGCCCCGCCTTGCTGGTGCGCGGATTCGAGGTCACGGGAGGAGCATCCGTCGGCGGCTTCCATTACGTGTATCTCGAAGGCTGCCGCTTCGACTCCTCGATGACCTGCAACGCCGGCTCGTTCGCGCATCTCTGGAACAGCACGGTCTTCGGCTCCGCCGACGTCGTCAGCATCGCTGCCGACATCGCCATGAACACCATCGTCGGTGGAACGCTCTCCGGCTACTCGGCCGGGGCGTTCGACATCCATGACAACGTCGTCATCGGTCCGGCTGCCGTGGGTATCTACGGCGGCGAGGACGTGATGGTCAGCAGGAACTACGTCAAGGACTGCACCAATGGGATCCACGCGGGCTACAGGTTCGGCAGCCATCTGGACGGGAACGTCGTTGAGGATTGTTCGGGCACAGGATACGACGGGACCGGAACCCCGCTCGGCGGGGGGAACCACATCACGAACAACATCGCCCGGCGTTGCGGACAGAGGGGCTTCGACCTGGCGGCGATCGGGATGTACGTCGTGGGCAACACCGTGGACAGCACCGGCCAAGAGGGAATCCGTGGGCTCTCGGTATTCGACGAGCTGCGCGACAACACGGTGACGCGCGCCGGCAGCACCGGGATCAGCGCGCAGACGGTCCTGCACGCGGTCGGGAACCGCGTCATCGGGTCGGGCGGCGATGGCATGAGGTTCCAGGGCGCCCGGGACGTGCAGCGTAACGTGGTCGGGCGCTCCGGCGGCCGTGGGCTTGTCGTCATGTCCGGGCTCAACAACGTCCGGGCGGTCAACAACACGAGCTACCTCAACCTCGGCTCGGGGTTCGACATCACCGGGAACGCCCCGGACGATTCCATCGTCGGGAACATCTCCCACGGGAACGCGGTGGGCCTGCGATGGAGCGGGTCGGGTGCGCCGTTCCTCGGCTGCAACGACTGGTACGGCAACAGCGGCGGCAACGTCATCGGCGTCGCCGAGGGCGCGAGCGACACCACCCTCAACCCGCTCTTCTGCGATCTGCCGAACGACGACGTCTCGCTGAGCGCGGTGTCGGCGCTCGTGAATCTCCCCGGCTGCGGCCAGGTCGGCGCACTCGGCGTCGGCTGCTCCTATCCGGCGGCAGTGGAGTGGCGCCCCGGAGA
>CAYHRW010000275.1:0-3811 GCA_964359105.1 uncultured bacterium | reverse complement strand
CCGGGGGCGCTGAAGCCCGCGCCAGCCGCGGCCGCGACGCGTATGCGCCGATCCCGCTCACGGTTGACACCCGCCGCGGGACGGACTAGCTTCGAGCCGGTCCGAAGTGAACCTCCGATGCGGGCATAGCTCAGTTGGTAGAGCGCGAGCTTCCCAAGCTTGAGGTCGCGGGTTCGAACCCCGTTGCCCGCTCCATTCCTCTCCCTGGCTCCAGGCGCGCCGGCGCGGGCGATCCATCGAACGGCGCGCCGAGCCGTTCCCAACCCGCCATGGCCGCTCCGGTCGTCGCCATCATCGGTCGCCCCAACGTCGGCAAGTCCACGTTCTTCAACCGCGTGCTCGGCGAGCGCCGCGCCGTCGTGCACGACCGCCCGGGGATCACGCGCGACCGCAACACGGCGCGCGCCGAGTGGGCGGGACGCGCCTTCCTGCTGGTGGACACCGGCGGCTTCCTGCCCGAGGCGGCCGAGGGGCGCGACGCGCACGTGCGCCGTCAGGCCGAGATCGCGATCGGGCTCGCCGACGTGGTGGTCTTCATGGTGGACGCGAAGACCGGCGTCACCGACCTCGACGGCGCCATCGCGCGCGACCTGCGACGGCTGGCGCGCCACTCCCTGCTGGTGGTGAACAAGGTGGACAAGCCGGGCGACCCGGTGACCCACGACTTCCACGGCCTCGGCCTGGGCGAACCGCAGCCGGTCTCGTCCGAGGGGGGCTACGGCATCGGCGACCTGCTCGACCTGATCGTGAGGGCGCTGCCCGAGCGGCCGGCGCACGACGCGGAGCCGCGCACGCGCGTCGCCATCGTGGGACGTCCCAACGTCGGCAAGTCCTCGATCGTGAACGTGCTGCTGCGCGAGGAGCGGGTCATCGTCGAACCCGAGGCCGGCACCACGATGGACGCCATCGACACGCTGTGGAAGACGCCGGCCGGCGAGTTCCTGCTGGTGGACACCGCGGGCATCCGCCGCCAGGCCCACTTCGGCGACGAGGCCGAGTTCTACGCCACGGTGCGGGCGCTCAACGCGCTGGAGCGCGCCGACGTGGCCTGCCTGGTGGTGGACGCCGCGCAGGGCTTCCTGCGCCAGGAGGCGCGGCTCGCCCACAGCGCGCTCGACTCCGGCTGTTCGCTGCTGCTGGTCTACAACAAGTGGGACCTGATCGAGGGGCGCGAGGAGGCGTGGAAGCGCATCGCGCGCGAGCGCGAGGAACGCTACGCGACGCTGGCCGGTGTGCCCGCCGTGCCGGTCTCGGCGACCGCGAAGATCAACCTCGGGCGGCTGCCGAAGCTCATCCTCCAGCGCGTCGCGGAGCACGAGCGCAAGCTCGCGACCCGCGACCTCAACGACTGGCTCCAGCAGGTGCAGCGCCGCCGCGCCGTGCCGAGCACCCGGCTCGGCCACACGCCGAAGATCTACTACGTCACCCAGACCTCGACCGCGCCGCCCGAGTTCACGCTGTTCGTGAACCACCCCTCGCGGCTCTCCGAGAACTACCGGCGCTTCCTGTGGCTCCAGTTCACCGAGCACTTCGGCTTCCACGGCACGCCGGTGCGCCTGCGCGTGCGCAAGAGCGAGTGAGCCCGTGATCGTCTCGCTGCTGGCCTGTGTCGCGCTCGCCTATGCGAGCGGCTCGCTGCCCTGGGGGCTGTGGCTCGGCCGCCTGCTCCGCGGCGTGGACATCCGCAGCATGGGCTCGGGGAACCTGGGCGCGACCAACGTGTACCGCTCGCTCGGTCCGGCGCTCGGGATCGTGACGCTGGTGCTCGACATCGCGAAGGGCGCGCTTCCGGTGTGGCTCCTCCCGCACGCGCCGCTGGCCGCGGAGTTCCCGGGCGGCGCGGAATGGTGCCGGCTCGCGGTGGGGCTCGCCGCGGTGGCGGGCCACGTGTGGACCTTCCTCGCCGCCTTCCAGGGCGGCAAGGGCGTGGCCACCACGGTGGGCGTGCTGCTCGCGCTCGCCCCGGCCGCCTTCGGAGTGTTCGTCGCGGTGTTCGTGGCGACGGTGTGGATCACGCGCTTCATCTCGCTCGGCTCGGTGCTGGGTGCCCTCGCCTTCGCCGTGGCGCTCGCCTTCCTGGCGCCCGGCGGGACGCGCAGCCCGACGTTCCTGCTGGGCGTGCTGCTCGCCCTGCTGGTGGTGGCGCGTCACCGCGAGAACTTCCGGCGGCTGGCGCGCGGCGAGGAGCGGCGTTTCTCACTCGGGGGAGGGAGGACTTCATGAGCGCCATCGCCGTGCTGGGCGCAGGCTCGTGGGGCACCACGCTCGCCGTCCACCTCGCCGGGGCCGGCCACGAGGTCCGGCTGTGGGGCAACGACCGGGCCGACCTGGCCGCGCTCGAGCGCGACCGGGAGAACCGGAAGTTTTTGCCTGGCATCGGACTCCCCGAGAGGGTTAAGGTCCTGCCTGAACTCGGGCGGACGCTCGACGGGGCGGCCTTCATGCTGTTCGTGGTGCCGTCGCAGGCGGTGCGCGAGGTGGCGGGGAAGGTGGCGGCGTTCGGAGCGCGGGCCCCGGCGGTGTGCGCGTCGAAGGGGCTCGAGCTCGGCAGCCTCGAGCGCCTGAGCCAGGTGATGCGTCAGGTCCTGGGCGCGGAGCCGGTGGTGCTCACCGGGCCGAGCCACGCCGAGGAGGTGAGCCGCGGCATCCCCACCACGGTGGTGGCCGCGGCGGCCGACGAGACAAGAGCGAAGGCGGTGCAGGTGCTGTGCTCGACGCGGAACCTGCGCGTCTACACCAACACCGACGTCGCGGGCTGCGAGTACGGGGCGGCGCTCAAGAACGTGATCGCGATCGCCGCCGGGGTGTGCGACGGGCTGGGCTTCGGGGACAACACCAAGGGCGCGCTCCTCACCCGCGGGCTCGCGGAGATCGCGCGGCTCGGCATGGCGTTGGGAGGGAGGCGCGAGACCTTCGCCGGGCTCACCGGCATGGGCGACCTGATCGCCACGGCGATGAGCCGCCACAGCCGCAACCGCCACGTCGGCGAGCGCATCGGGCGCGGCGAGCCGCTCGAGCAGGTGCTGGGCAACATGGTGATGGTGGCCGAGGGTGTCAACACGGCGCGCGCCGCCCGCGAGCTGGGACGCGCGCACGGCGTCGAGCTCCCGATCACCGAGCAGGTGTGCGCGATGCTGTTCGAGGGCCGCCGGCCAGCCGAAGCGCTGCAGGCGCTGATGGCCCGCGACCTGAGGAGCGAGAGCTGACGGCGCCGCCGCAGGAGGGAATGGAATTGTCGCCCCTGAAGACCGAGGAGAAGGACGAGTCCAAGCTCTACCGCTCGATCAGCGAGGTCAGCGAGCTGGTGGGGGTGAAGCCGCACGTGCTGCGCTACTGGGAGACCCAGTTCGGCATGCTGCGCCCGAAGAAGAACCGCGCCGGGAACCGGATGTACCGGCCCGACGAGGTGAAGATGCTGCTGAGCATCAAGGAACTGCTCTACCACCGCCGCTTCACCATCGCCGGCGCCCGGCGCCGCCTGCTCGACGAGCGCAAGGACGACGCGCCGCAGCAGCTCGACCTGGCCGTGACTGAGCTGGCCGAGCGCAAGCTCCTCGTCCACGAGATCAAGACCGAGCTGAAGCAGCTGCTCGGCAGGCTGCGCGGGCGCGAGGCCTTCCGGTCCTAGCCACCATGTCCGGATGCGGCCATGGCGCCGCGGCCGTGCCGCGGCGGGGGTCCTGGCGCGCATCGGG
The DNA here is from genome assembly GCA_964359105.1 of uncultured bacterium. Classification (GTDB taxonomy): domain Bacteria; phylum Eisenbacteria; class RBG-16-71-46; order RBG-16-71-46; family RBG-16-71-46; genus JACRPT01. The sequence continues at coordinate 116 of CAYHRW010000275.1, read as the reverse complement.
GCACTTGCAGGGCGGGCTGGCCTCGCATAGATTCCCTGCGCCTCAGAGCTTTCCCCCTTTGGGTCGGGGCGTAGCGCAGCCTGGTAGCGCACCTGCATGGGGGGCAGGTGGTCGCT
>CAYHRW010000274.1:0-3811 GCA_964359105.1 uncultured bacterium | reverse complement strand
CCGGGCCAGCTCGCTGTCGTCGCGCCACGAGCTCATCACCTGCTCGAGCCGCGCGATCTCGCCGAACGCCTCCTCGACGGCGAGCCCGGCGCGGACGGTGTCCAGGGCCTCCGCCCGCACCGTGCAGATCGTGCCCATGAGATAGCGGGCGCGCTCCACCGCGGGCTGGCGGGCCACCGCCGCCGGATTGGGACGCGGCTTGCGCGCGGCCGGCGCGGGAGCGGCGGCCAGCAGCAGCCCGAACGGCAGCGCCACGAGCGCCGCGACGCCGCGCCTCAACGCGGGCCGCCCGCGCCGGGGGCGGTGGGGGCGAGCTCCACCATGCAGGCCAGGTCGCAGGTGGAGCATTCCACGGGCGGGCGGCAGTTGCGCTCGTAGCCGCGCAGGCGGCGCTCGAGGACCTCGCGCAGCTCCCCGTCGTCGCGCAGGAGCTTGAGCAGGTCGAGCAATCGCTCCGCGGTGGCCGGGCTCATGTCGTGCTCGAGCAGGCACGCCTCCGAGAGCGCCCGGTCCTCGGGCAGCCCGAGCACGTCGCGCAGGAACGCGCGCGCCACGGCGAAACGGTGGTGAACCTGGCGGGCGACCCGCTCGCCGTCGGGCGTGAGCACCAGGAAGCGGCGGTCGTCGTGGGCGACCAGGCCGCGGGCCTCGAGTGGCTTCAGTCCGACGGAGAGGGTGGGGGGCGCCACGCCCAGCGCGCGCGCCACGTCGGTGAGGCGCGCGTAGCCGCGGGTCGAGCGCACCTCCCAGATCGCCCGCAGGTAGTGCTCGTGGCTGGCCGAGAGCTCGCGGACGCGCGGCTGCTTGCCGGAAAGCACGGGGTTCCTCCGGAGTGGTGGGTGCTGTGAGCGGCGGCTAATGACGATTAGGTTCACCTAATTACACGGTCCGTGCAGCGGCGTCAAGGGGATCTGCGAGCCGGAGGCCGGGAGGCCGTGGCCGCGGGTTCAGCTCGAACGCCGCCTCCGGGCGGAGGCGCCGGAGGCGGGGTCGCGCGGCGCGCGGCCCGCCTCCTGGAGGGCGCGGCGGAGCAGGTACTCGAGGTGCCCGTTGAGGCTGCGCAGCTCGTCGGCCGCCCAGCGCTGCAGGGCGTCGTACACCTCGGGGTCCAGCCTCAGCAGGAAGGGCTTGCGCTCCGCCACGATCGCCGCCCCTCTACTGGTAGAGCGTCCCGGTGTTGATGACCGGCTGGGTGTGCTGGTCGCTGCACAGCACCACGAGCAGGTTGCTCACCATGGTGGCCTTGCGCTCCTCGTCGAGCTGCACCAGCTTCCGCTCGGAGAGCTTGTCGAGCGCCATTTCCACCATCCCGACCGCGCCCTCCACGAACTTCTGACGCGCCGCGACGATGGCTGTGGCCTGCTGCCGGCGCAGCATCGCGCCCGCGATCTCGGGCGCGTAGGCGAGGTGGCTGATGCGCGTCTCGATGATCTGGATGCCGGCCTTCTCGAGCCGCGCCTGCACCTCGCACTTGAGCTGCTCGGCCACCTCGGCGGTGTTGGCGCGCAGCGATTTCTGGCCGTCTTCATGCGCGTCGTAGGGGTACGAGGTCGCGAGGTTGCGCAGCGCGGCCTCGGTCTGGACCTTGATGAAGTTGTCGTAGTTGTCCACCTCGAAGATGGCCTCGGCGGTGTCCACCACCTTCCACACCACGATGGCGGCGATCTCGACGGGGTTGCCGAGGTGGTCGTTGACCTTGAGCTTGGCGCTCTCGAAGTTGCGCACCCGCAGCGACACCCTGCGCCGGAGCGTCAGCGGGTTGACCCACCAGAACCCGGCGTCGCGCAGCGTCCCCAGGTATGTCCCGAACAGCAGGACCACCACGCCCTCGTTGGGGTTCACGATGGTCAGGCCGACCATGCCGAGGATGTCGAGCATGAGCACCAGCAGGCTGCCCGCGATGCCCCACTCGTTCCCGGCGCGGGCGCTGCTCACGAACCACACTGACGACAACACCAGGACCGCGATCAGCACGAACAGCATGAACCAGCCCGACTGCGCCTGAGCCTTCTTCTCACGGTACATGCGACCCTCCTCTCGGGTTGATGTCAGCATGATATCGCCGCGATACCACGGCCGTCAAGGGCTCCAGCCGGGCCCGCCACCGCCGGCCGCCCGCCCGCGCGGCCCGCCTCCCGCGCGGAGTGCCGCTGCGTTAGAGTGGCGGCGTGGATTCCCTGACCATGGACCGGACGGTGGTCGAGTGCAGCGTGCTCGGCTTCCAGGCGGTGGTGACCTCGCTGCTGGCGCTGGCCTTCTTCGGCCTGTGGCAGCGGCAGCGGCGGCCCTACTTCCTGACCTGGGCGCTGGCCTGGGCGCTCTACGTGGCTCGGCTCGGCTTCATCTCCGCCTTCCTGGTCCACCGCGACGAGGCGTGGCTGTTCGCGCACCAGGCGGTCACCGGGATGACCACGCTGCTGATGCTGGGCGCCGCCCTTCAGTTCGCGGGCGGGCTCGCCTGGCGCCACCGCTACCTGTGGCTCTTCGCGGCCGCGCTGGCCTGGGCCTACGTCTCGATCTACGTCCTGCACAGCATGCTGGTGGCGGGCATCACCGCGACCGTGCTGCTCTCCGGGGTCACGCTGTGGACCGGGCTGGTGTTCTTCCGGCACCGCCGCCACGTGCCCTCGACCGCCGCCCTGCTGCTGGGGTGGACCTTCGTGCTGTGGGGGCTCCACCACCTCGATTATCCGCTGCTCCGGCGCTTCGGGACCGGCGTGCTCTACGGCGTGTTCGCCGACGTGCTGTTCATCATCGCGGTGGCGCTCGGCACGCTGTTCCTGGTGCTCGGCGACGAACGCCGCAAGCTCGCCCAGCGCAGCGCCCAGCTCGAGCAGCTCACGCGGCTGCTGCTGCGCGCGCAGGAGGACGAGCGCCGGCGCATCGCCCGCGAGCTGCACGACGAGGCGGGCCAGGTGCTCACCGCCGTGAAGATCGAGCTCGACCTCGACGGCCGGAAGGAGGCGAGCGAGATGGTGGGGCGCGCGCTGGCGCAGGTGCGCGACCTGAGCAACCTGCTCCGCCCCACCGTGCTCGACGACCTCGGCCTGCTGCCCGCGCTGCGCGGGCTGATCGAGGACTTCGCGCGGCGCTCGCGCATCGAGGCTTCGCTGGAGACCTCCGGCAGCGCCCGCAGCTTCCCTCCCGAGGTGGAGGTCGTGATCTACCGCGTCGTCCAGGAAGCGCTCACCAACGTGACCCGCCATGCCGGGGCGCGTCGCGTGCGGGTCGGGCTCGAGGTGGAAGACGCTCGCGTCCGGCTCGTGGTGGAGGACGACGGACGCGGCGTGGAAGGCGAGCCGACGCCGCATCTCGGCATCCTGGGCATGCGCGAGCGCATCACCGGGCTGGGCGGCACGCTCGCCGTCGGGGCCCGCCCGGCCGCCGCCGGGGCCGCCGCGGCCGGGTTCCGGATCGAGGCCGTGATCCCCGCCGGGGAGGCGACGTGACCGCGGGCGACGTGCGCGTGATCCTGGCCGACGACCACACCCTGGTGCGGGCCGGGGTGCGCCGCATCCTGGAGGCGCATCCGGGATTCACGGTCGTGGGGGAGGCGGCCGATGGCGACGCGGCGCTCGCGGCCGTGCGCGAGCTGGAGGCGGACGTGCTCGTGCTCGACCTCACCATGCCGGGGCGTGACGGCTTCGACGTGCTGCGCCACTCGAAGACCCTGCGCCCGAAGCTCAAAGTGCTCGTGCTCACGATGCACTCGAACCCCGAGTACGTCGCGCGCGCGGTGCAGGACGGAGCCGACGGCTACCTGCTCAAGGACTCGGCGGTGCAGGACCTGGTGGCGGCGATCGAGGCGGTG
>CAYHRW010000273.1:0-3816 GCA_964359105.1 uncultured bacterium | reverse complement strand
CGAGGCGGCGCTCAAGTACTTCCTGCTCGGCGCCTTCGCGAGCGGATTCCTGCTCTACGGCATCGCGCTGCTCTACGGCGCCACCGGCACGACCAGCCTCACGCGCATGGCCGCGTTCCTCGCCGACTCGCCGGTGCGGGGCAACCCGATGTTCGTCGCGGGCGGGCTGCTGCTGCTGACCGGCTTCGCCTTCAAGGTGGCGGCGGTGCCCTTCCACATGTGGACGCCCGATGCCTACGAGGGCGCGCCCACCTCGGTCACCGCGTTCATGTCGGCGGGGGCCAAGGCCGCGGGGTTCGCCGCGCTGCTGCGGGTCGGCCTCACCGCGCTCGGCGGCATGCCCGCGGAGTGGACGCCCGTCCTGAGCGCGCTCGCGATCCTCACCATGACGGTGGGGAACGTCACGGCGCTGCTGCAGACCAACCTCAAGCGCATGCTCGCCTACTCCAGCATCGCGCACGCCGGGTACATCCTGGTGGCGCTGGTGGCGGGCGGGCCCGATGGCGCGTCGGCCGCGCTCTTCTACCTCGCGGTCTACTCGTTCATGAACCTGGGCGCGTTCGGAATCGTCACCGTGCTCGGCCGGGGGCGGGAGGAGCGGGCGCTGGTCTCGGACCTCGCGGGGCTCGGCTTCCGCCAGCCGCTGGTGGGGCTCGCCATGACGGTGTTCATGTTCTCGCTCGGCGGGATCCCGCCCACCGCGGGCTTCATGGGCAAGGTCTACGTGTTCAAGGTGGCGCTCGAGGCGGGCCTGGTGCCGCTCGTCATTGTCGGCGTCCTGAACAGCGTGGTGTCGGTCTTCTACTACCTGCGCGTCACCGTGGCGATGTACATGCAGGAGCCGCAGGGCGAGCCGACCGAGGTCTCGTGGGCCGCGCCCGCCGTGGTCGCGCTGCTCATTACGCTCGCGCTCACGCTGTGGTGGGGCATCCAGGCGCACGACCTGCTGCTCGCGGCGCAGCGCTCGGTGATGGGGCTGCTGTAGCTCCGGCTCGCTCTCAGCTCCCCAGCCGCCGCTCCACCGAGACCAGCGAGTCACCCGCCTCGGCGTTGCCCGGGTCGCGGCGCAGCTCGCGCCGGTAGAGGTCGCGCGCCTTCCGCAGGTCGCCCTCGGCCCCGGCCACCTGGCCCTTCCTCAGGTCCAGCCCGCGCGTCCAGCCGTTGAGCCGCCACTCGTCCTCGAACTGGCGCAGCGCCTCCCGCGGCCGGCCCCGGGCGAGCGCGACGAGGCCCAGCCGCTCGCGCGCCCGCGGCAGGAACGGGTCCACCGCGAGCGCCCGCTCGAGCAGCGCGCGCCCGTCGTCGAGGCGGCCCTCGACGAGCGCGATGTTCGCGAGCAGGCCGAGGGATTCGGCATGCCACGGCGAACCCGCCACCTGGCGCGCCAGCTCGCGCGCGGCGGCGGCGCGCAGCGCGGAGTCCGCGGCGGCGCGCGCGCCGAGCCGGCGCACGTTCCCGGGGTCGGCGGGGACCACCCGGTAGGCCGAGTCGCGGGCGAGCGCCGGGAAGGAGCCGCGCCGCACGAACAGGACCGCGGCGTCGTCGCTGAAGACCTGCGCCCACGCGCTGTCGGCGTCGAGCGAGGCGAGCAGCGGGTCATCGTGGTCGCCGCGGCGCAGCAGGCACCAGTCGAAGCGGTGCTTCCGGTCGAGCCGCGGCCAGGCCCCGGGCTGCGTCATCGCCGCGGCGTAGAGGTCGCGGTCCTCGCGCGTGCCCTCCAGGTGGATCCCCATGAACGGCAGCCGGTCGCGCTGCGGCCAGAAGCGGTGGAGCAGGTAGCCGCCGAAGTCGAAGGGGTTGAACGCGCGCCCGCGGACGCCGGTGCGCTCGATGAAGTCGCAGGCCGCGACTGGGAGCCAGCGGGACTCCATGCGGACGCCGAGGGGCAGCTCGGGCCGCGACCACTCGAGCAGGCCCACCGCCACGCACGCCGCGGAGGCAAGCCCCGCGCGCGCCCAGGCGCCCGCGGCCCAGGCCGGCGCGCGCCGGGCGCGCATCCACTCGTCCAGGTCGCGCGACAGGTAGACGGCCGCGGCGAGCGACCAGGTGCCGAGAAAGCGCTGGGTCGAGAGCGCCTGCGCGGTGAGCAGCGCGCAGGTGGCGAGCTCGACCCGGTCCGGGCGGGCGCCGCGGCGCAGCCCGCGCGCCAGCGCCAGCGCGGGCCACAGCGCGAGCAGCACCGGCAGCCCGCTCTTCCAGTTGACGCTCCAGTCGATGGGCCGCAGCTCGCCGATGAGCGCGTAGGCCGGCTCGTGGCGCCACACCAGGAAGTACTCGAAGGGCTGCCACAGCGTGCGCCATCCGAAGGGGTTGACGAACGAGACGGCGAGGCAGGCGAGCGCCACCATCCAGAGCCGGCCCGGAGCGGCGGCCGGACCCGGCCGCGCGAGGTGCGCCGCGACGGCGTGGAGGCCGACGAGCGCGAACAGGAGGTAGTAGGAGATGTGCACGTTCGCCCACACCAGCGCCACGGCGACGAGCCACCCGCTCCGGTCCGGTCCGCCGTGCCGGCGCGTCTCGAGGATCCAGAGCGTGGCCGCGAAGAGAACCGCCGCGATGGACTCGGGGCGCACCTGCAGCCGTTGCCGGAGCACCAGCGAGCAGGCCACGGCCACCACCAGCGGCGTGAGCCCGCGCGCGCCCATGCGTCGCGCGGCCGCCCACGCCAGCCCGAGCGCGGCGAGCGCGGCGACCCATCGCCACGCGAACAGGCCCCACGCGCCGCCCGACCTCCACACCGGCCACAGCAGCGCCTCGAAGCCCCACGCGTAGTCTACGTCGGGAGTGCCGTACGTGGGCCACGCCCACAGCTGGCGGGTGGGGAAGCGGTGGAGCTCCCAGATCGAGCGGCCCACCGTGAGGTGCTGCCACAGGTCGGTGTCGTAGAGCGCGTAGCTCACCGAGACCGCGACGCACGCCGCGGCGACGAGCAGCGCGGCCAGCGCCGCGGGATGCGCGGGCGGGAGCGGCGGGGGGGCGGGAGGCGCCGCGGGCCGCGCCGGCCGTGGGCGCGCGGCCTTCGCCAGACGGCGGCTCACGCGGGATCCCCGGGCCAGCGCAGGAGCAGGGCCCGGGCGCTCGCGCCGGGCTCGAGCCGCTCGACCTCCTCGGGGACGATCACGAGCGCGTGCGCGCGCGCCTGCGGCGTGAGGTGGCCGGAGAGCTGCTCGCCCGCGGGCGCGGCCCACCATGCGCCGCCGCGCCGCTCGAGCGTGGCGCGCACGAAGTCGGTGCGGCCGGGGCGCGACTCGAAGGCAGCCGCCGCACGCACCTCGAGGCGCGGGCGATCGAGCGCGGCGAAGCCCTGCCACTTGCGGAGCGCGGGCCGCACCAGGGTCTCGAAGACGCAGGCGACCGAGCCGGGGTTGCCGGGGAGCCCGAAGAAGAGCTTCCCGCCGGGGGCGCCGAACGCCTGCGGGCGTCCCGGCTTCATCGCCACGCGCCACAGCTCGGCGCCACCCGCGGCCTCGAGGCTCTGCTTGACCGGGTCGAAGTCGCCGGCCGAGACGCCGCCGATGGTGAGCGCCACGTCCGCCGCCGCGAGCGCCGCGCGCACGCCGGCCGCGACCGCGTCCGGGTCGTCTCCCACGCGGGCGGCCGAGACCACACGCGCGCCGCACTCCTCGAGCAGCATGGCGAGCATCGGGAGGTTGCTGTCGCGGAACGCACCGGGGCGGAGCGGCTCGCCCACGCCGAGCAGCTCGTCGCCGGTCGAGAGCAGCGCGGCGCGCGGGCGCGGGCCGACCTCCACCTCCGGGAAGCCCAGCGCGGCGATCAGCGCCAGGTCGTGCGCCGAGAGCTCGCGGCCGGCGGCGA
>CAYHRW010000272.1:0-3849 GCA_964359105.1 uncultured bacterium | reverse complement strand
CCGCGTGACGCAAGACCAGCCTCGGACCCTGCGCCTCGGCCTGCTGCTTGCCCTTGCGGTCCCCGCCCTGTGCGGCGTGGCGGACCCGGCCCGGGCGCTGGACCTGCCCCCGCTCCGCTCCGGCAGCCCGCCCTACTTCACCGCCGACGTCGCCATCTCGCTCGACGGCGCGGGCCGGCCGGGCCTCTCGGTCTCCATCACCGTGCCCTATCCGGAGCTGCAGTGGGTGCGGGTGCAGCGCGGCTTCGCGGCCGGCGCCGAGCTGACCGTGGTGTTCCAGCCGGCCGGCTCCGGGCGGCGTCTCTACGGCGACGTGTGGGAGCGGCGCATCGTGGTGCCGAGCTTCGGCGCCACGCTGTCACCGAACGCCACGCTGGTCGAGAAGCGTTCCTTCGACGTGCCCCCCGGTCACTACCAGGTGCGGGTGGGCGTGCGGGACCTGGACGGCGAGCAGGGCGCCGTCGTTACGGACAGGCTCGAGGTGCCCGATTACAGCCGCGTGCCGGTCGGCTTCGCCGACCTGGAGCTCGGAGTCGTGGACTCGAGCGGCGGCTTCGTCCCGATCCCGACGCGCAGCTTCGGCTTCAACGTCACGCGGCTGGGCGCCCGCGCCGTGCTGTTCGACCGGCGGCCCGGCTCGTGGCCGCGCGGCTACCCCTTCCGCTACCGGGTGCTCGACGACCAGGGCCAGGAGTTGCTGGCGGGCCAGCAGCAGGTGACGCTGTCGCGCTCGGCCGATCCGGTGGTGGTGAAGCCCTCGTCCTCGGATCTCTTCCTGGGCAGCTACGTGTTCGAGGTGGAGCTGGCGGAGGGCCGCTCGCGCTGGCGCGTGGACCGCTCCTTCGACGTGGAGGAAAGCGGCCCGCCTCGCGGCAAGGAGTTCGAACGCATGCTCGAGGCGCTCTCCTTCATCGCCGAGCCCCGGGAGATCGAGCACCTGCGCTCGCTCAGGCCGGAGGAGCAGGCCCGGGGCTGGGACGAGTTCTGGCGGCGGCGCGACCCCACGCCGGATACCCCGCGCAACGAGGCGCTCATCGAGTTCTTCCGCCGCGTGCGCCACACCGAGCGCCACTTCCAGGGCTTCGGTCCCGGATGGCGCTCCGACATGGGTCGGGTCTACATCAAGTACGGTCCGCCCGATCAGATCGAGAGCCGCCCCGGAAGCTCGACCACCCCGCCGCTCGAGATCTGGAACTACAGCCAGCCTTACCGCCGCTTCGTCTTCGCCGACCGCGAGGGCTTCGGGCGCTACGTGCTGGTGAGCCCGGTGTTCGAGTGAGCCGCGCCGGCCGCGCGCTCGGCGTGGTGTCACTGGCGGTCCTCGACCTGCGCCGCGCCCCCGACCACCGCGCCGAGCTCGGCAGCCAGCTGCTGGTGGGCGAGGTCGCGCGCCGCCTCTCCCGCTCGCGCGACGGGCTGTGGTGGCGGGTCGAGAACCTCGCCGATGGTTACCGCGGCTGGGTTCGCGCGTGGGGGGTGGTGCCGGCCTCGGCGGCGCGCGCCGCCTCGTGGCGGCGCAGGGCGCGGGCGCGCGTGCGGGCGTTGTTCGCCGAGGTGCACACCGGCCGCGGCACCGGCGCGCTGGTGAGCCCGCTCTCTCTGGGCGGCCGGGTGATCGCGGGCCGGCGCCGGGGGGGCTTCCGGCCGGTCGAGCTGCCCGACGGGCGCCGCGGGTGGGTGAAGGGTGGCGCGCTCGAGGTCGGGCGCACCCGGCCGCCCTCGCTGATCGAGCGGGTGAGGTCGCTGCTGGGCATCCCGTACCTCTGGGGCGGGCGGACGCCGCTCGGTCTCGACTGTTCCGGGTTCACCCAGCTGGTGCTGGCGGAGCAGGGCGTGGGGTTGCCGCGCGATGCCCGGCGCCAGTTCCGGGCCGCGCGGCCGCTGCGGAAGGGCGAGCCGCCCCGCCCGGGGGACCTGGTCTTCTTCGGGCGCCGCGGCGCCCCGGTCGGGCACGTCGGGATGGGGCTGGGAGCGGGCTACTACGCCCACGCTCGCGGGACCGTGAGAATCAGCTCGGTCGACAAAGGCAATCCATTGTGCGACAACGAGCTGGCAGGTCAGGTCAGGGGCTGGAGGCGGCCAGTCATGGGGGCTCCTTGAGGCTGGCGCCGGCGAGGCGTGGCCCGGAGAATCGGCTTGACAGGCCGGACCCCGGTTTCTACCTTCCGGGCCGGGCGTGTGCCAGGGACCTGTCCTCCAGAGCTCGGTCCTGGCTTTTTCGTGTGCTCCATCCGCATGGAGGCGGTGGAGCCTTTGCCATGTGTACCTCGAATCCAGACGGTCATGAAAGGGGGTGGGGCTCCGAACCGAACCGCGTCGTAGTGCCCGGGCCACGGCGGCCCGGGGTCAGTCTGCTTCGTGGATCTCGTAGCTCTCTCTTGATTCAAGGAGGCTGTCACATATGAGTTCTCGCCTTTCGAAGTGGTTCCTCCTGGGCACGGCGCTCATGATCGCGCTCCCGGTCGTGGCTGCGGCCTCGACTTCGCGCATCGAGAGCATGTCGCTCCAGGGCGACTACATCAAGGATTACGCAAACATCTACACGTACCTCTCGCAGGTGCCCGCGGTCGGCAACCTGGTCTACGGCGAGCTGGGCAACGCGGGTGTCGTCAACCCGAGCAACGGGAATCCCTACACGTTCGACCGCAGCGTGGGCGCGGTGCTCGGCAACCTGTGGGACGGAAGGTACGGCACGTGGGCCGTTCACCTGCGCCAGGAGACGCCGCAGCTCGGTCAGGGTGACGCGCTCTCGCAGGGCGGCGCCGGCTTCGGTGGCGCCGATCCGAACCACAACGTGAACGAGTCGTTCGACCTCATGTGGGGCAAGAAGTTCGGCACGACGAACTTCGGCCTTCGGCTGAACCGGTCGTTCTTCCAGTTGAAGGACGAGATGACGGGCGCGACCACGAATCTCGAGTTCGACCTGCCCACGGCCGGCGACCCGAACCTCAGCCGCAATATCATGGGCTACGGTGCGGGCATGGGCTTCGAGCTGAACCCCCAGACCAACCTCGAGGTGTCGCTGCTCTACCAGAGCCGCACTTGGGAGTGGTCGGCCACGCCGGCCCCTCCGGGGACCAAGTACACCGACGACGGCCCGACCACCTACATGCTGGCCAGCCGCATGACGTGGCAGTGGAAGCCGGACGTGATGGTCGTGCCGGTGTTCAAGTGGTACTCGTTCGACCTGTCGCGGAAGACCACCGGCGCCACGACGCTGTCCTATGACAACACGCTCAAGGGCTGGCAGGTCGGCGCCGCGGGCAACTGGACGCTCGGCTCGAACGATCTGTTCGTGCTGGGCGCCACGTTCGCCCAGAACACGGTCGAGGAGCAGGAGGACCTGTTCGACCTGCAGGACAACTCGGGGCTGGCCTCAGACACCCTGAAGGCCACCGAGACCATCATGCCGCAGGTCTTCGCGGCCCTCGAGACCCACATCAACAGCTGGCTCACCCTGCGGTTCGGCGCGCAGAAGGGCGCCTTCCACAAGGTCAAGCTCGAGAGCAAGGGCTACACCAAGGAAACTCAGACCATGTCGTTCTCGTCGTTCAACATGAACATCGGCGCGGGCGTCAAGCTCGGGCAGCTGCAGCTCGACGCGATCCTCGCGAACAACTTCCCGCAGACGCTCGGCTGGCTCGGAAGCGGACAGGTCGGGACCTACTTCCCGAAGGTCACCGCCACCTATCCGTTCTAGCCCCGTCCGTCCTGCCAGTCAGACGCGGGGGCGCCAGGCGGCGCCCCCGCGGCCTTTCCGGCCCGATCCGGCCGATTAGACCCCCCCGCTGCCCCCCGACCGCGGTGCCGCGGAGCGGGTTCGGCCGGCGCCGGACCCAGCCGCAACAT
>CAYHRW010000271.1:0-3856 GCA_964359105.1 uncultured bacterium | reverse complement strand
GCAGGTCCATCGGTCCGTGGGCGAAGGCGTACGAGAGGAACACCAGCACCGGCGCGACGAACAGCGCGATCTGGATGCTCGAGCCGATCGCGATGTTGAGCGCGAGGTCCATCTGGTTCTTCATCGCCACGAGCACCGCGGTTGAGTGCTCGGCGGCGTTGCCGATGACGGCGACCACGATCACGCCGACGAACACCGGCGTGAGCCCGAGCGCGTGCGAGGCCTCGTCCACCGCGCCTACCAGCAGCTCGCTCATCCACGCCACCAGCGCGGTGGCGACCAGCAGCGTGAGGGCGGCGCGCCGCACGCTGCCCGCCCCGGCACCGTGCGCGCCCGCGGTGCCGGCGTAGAGGTGGCGGTGGGTGCGCAGGCTGAAGAGCAGGCTCAGCAGGTAGGCGGCGAACAGCACCACCGCGATCTCGAGCGAGAGCCCGCGCTCGAGCGCGGCGAGGCGCGCGGGCGAGAGGGCGGTGCTCGCCAGGTCGCGTCCCGCGAACAGGTGGAAGAGCGCGGGCACCACCAGCGCGACCGCGGCGAGCGCGAGCAGCGTGGAGCCGGCGGCGGCAGCCGCGCGGTCGAAGCTGAGACGCTCCCGGCGCGCGCCGCCCGCCACGATGGAGAGCCCCAGCACCAGCAGCGCGTTGCCGATGATGGACCCGGTGAGGCTGGCCTTGACCACCTCGAACAGCCCCCGCTGGAGCGCCACGATGGCGATGATGAACTCCGCGGCGTTGCCGAACGTGGCGTTCAGGAGCCCGCCCACGCCCGCGCCGAAGCGGCTCGCGATGCGCTCGGTGGACTCGCCCATCAGGCCCGCGAGCGGGATGATGGCGAGGCCGGCGAACGCGAACACCGCCATCCCGCCCCAGTGCGAGGCCTCGGCGAGCGCGGCCAGCGGGACGAACAGCAGCAGCAGCTTCGGCAGGTGCCGGGGTGCGAGGAGCGTGCGGCCGGTCCGTGCGGGTGTGGCGCTCATGGCCGCGCACTGTGCCCGAGGCGGGCGCGCGGCTCAAGCGGGGCCGGCGTCCGATGCGAACCGGCGGTCCAGGCCGCCGGTCACCTGTGGAATTGCGCCCCCAGCGTGAGCAGCACGAACTTCGGGTCGTCGCCCCTGGCCCACACCTCGCCCGCCCCGGTGATCGCCTGCTGGTAGAGAGCGCCGGCCCGTGCCTGCCAGCTCTCGGTGACCTCGAGCGAGATCCCGCCGCCGGCGAGGAAGGAGAAGGCGGTCTGCGAATGCGTCTCCGCGCCGCCCAGCCCCTTCGGGCGCAGCGTCGCCGCGGTCATGCCGAGGCCCACCTCGCCGTACGCGCCAAGGCGCGCGCGGCGAGGGGTGTGGAGCTCGAAGACGGCGTGGACCGGGATGGCGGTGAGGTCGGCCGGGACGCGCGCGAGGCCGACCATCGCCTCGGAGTCGTCGAAGATGCCGGCGATGGCGACCCCGGCGCGCGCGGCGGGTGCGAGGTCGTAGAGCACCTCGGCCTTCACGCCGAAGCCGGTGTCCATCACGTCCGCGGCGCTGCGTCCGCCGGCGAGCGAGCCGACCGGAAGGGCCGCGAGCCCGTCCAGGTTGACGTGGAACGTCTCGGTGCCGGCGCGGGCGGACGGGACGGCCAGCGACAGGGCGACGATCGGCGCGAGCAGCGCGAGCTTCCGCATGGCGTCCTCCTCGTAGCGGCCGGAGCGGCTGACGAACAGAGTGTGCTCCCGCGCGGGCGCGCGCTCAAGCGGGACAGCGCGCCGCGTGCCCTGGACGGGGCGGGGGGAGCGGCGTGCGGGGCCGAAGACGCGACGGGCGGAGTCTCTCGACCCCGCCCGCCCTCGTTTCCCTATCGCGAGCGATAAGGAACGCCGCTTCCTACGAGCACCCCATCGAGTTGCCGCAGTTCAGGCACTTGAAGCAGGTGCCGTTGCGGATGGTGATGTGCCCGCAGTTGTCGCAGAACGGCGCGTCGCCCGGGATCTTGCCGAGCATGACCTGCTGCCCGCCGTCACCCGAGGCCTGCTCCACGCGGGCCTTCGCCGGCGGCGCGGGCGGTGGCGCCAGGGTGTTCGCGTGGCCGTTCGACCCGTTGCCGTTGCCGTTCGCACCGCGGTGGTGCTCGTAGCCCACCGGGTGGCCGGTGGCGCCGTGCGACGGACCGCGGATCTCCTCCGGCAGCACGTGGGCGAGGTCGGTGCGGTTCAGGTACTCGAGGCCGAGCACGCGGAACACGTAGTCCACCACGCTCGTGCAGTTGCGGATGTTGTCGTGCCCGTCCACGCGCCCCTGCGGCTCGAAGCGGGTGAAGGTGAACTGGTCCACCAGGTCCTCGAGCGGCACGCCGTACTGCAGGCCCATCGAGACCGAGATGGCGAAGCAGTTCATCATGCTGCGGAAGGCGGCGCCCTCCTTGTGCATGTCGATGAAGATCTCGCCGACCGTGCCGTCCTCGTACTCGCCGGTGCGCAGGAACACCTTGTGCCCGCCGATGCGCGCCTCCTGCGTGAAGCCGTGGCGGCGCTTGGGCAGCCGCCGCCGGCGCAGCTTGGGCGGCGTGCCCGCGTCCTTCGCGTCGGGCTTCTTCCCGCCGCTGGCGAGCGGCTGGCTGAGCTTCGAGCCGTCGCGGTAGAGCGCCACCGACTTCAGGCCCAGCTTCCAGGACTCGAAGTAGATGCGCTCGACGTCCTCGACGGTCGCGTCCTGCGGCAGGTTGACGGTCTTGCTGATCGCGCCGGAGATGAACGGCTGCGCCGCCGCCATCATGCGGATGTGGCCCATCGGCTCGATGAAGCGCGTGCCGTGCGGCCCGCAGCGGTTCGCGCAGTCGAACACCGGCAGGTGCTCCGGCCTCAGGCCCGGCGCGCCCTCGACCGTGAGGCGCCCGCAGATCACCGCGTTCGCCTCCTCGATCTGCTGGTCGGTGAAGCCGAGGAACGGCAGCGCGCTGAAGCCGGGCTTCTCGCGCTCGGCCGCGCTCACGCCCAGCCGCGTCAGGGTCTCGTCGCCGAGCATCGCGTGCCCGAAGGCGAAACGCACGTCGAACACGCCGGGCAGCGCCGCGTCCACCTTCTCGATCTCGGCGTCGGTGAAGCCCTTGTTGAGCAGCGTGCTCGGGTTGATGTGCGGCGCGTCGTCGAGCGTGCCCGTGCCGACCGCCCAGGTGATGATGCGCTCGATCGCGTCGTCGCCGTAGCCGAGCTGCCGCAGCGCGCCGGGCACCGACTGGTTCACGATCTTGAAGTGGCCGCCGCCGGCGAGCTTCTTGAACTTGACCAGCGCGAAGTCGGGCTCCACGCCGGTGGTGTCGCAGTCCATCAGCAGCCCGATGGTGCCGGTGGGCGCCAGCACCGTGGCCTGCGCGTTGCGGTAGCCGTGGACCTGCCCGAGCGTGAGCGCGCGGTTCCAGCACTCGAGCGCGGCCTGCCGCAGGTCGCGCGGCGCGAGCGCGGCATCCACGGCCTGCGCGGCGTCGCGGTGCAGGCGCATGACCTCGAGCATGCTGTCGCGGTTGGCGGCGTACCCGGCGAACGGCCCCATGCTGGCCGCCATCTCGGCGGAGAGCGCGCAGGCCTCGCCGGTCATGACCGCGGTGACGCACGCGGCGTAGGCGCGCGCGCGGTCGCTGTCGTAGGGCAGGCCCTGCATCATGAGCAGCGTGCCCAGGTTCGCGTAGCCCAGGCCGAGCGGGCGGAAGTCCTGCGAGCGGCGCGTGATCTTCTCGGTCGGGTACGAGGCGAAGCTCACCGCGATCTCCTGCGCCAGGAAGAACACGCGGTTGGCGTGGCGGTAGCCCTCGATGTCGAACGAGCCGTCCTCGCGCAGGAACTTCACGAGGTTGACGGAGGCGAGGTTGCACGCGGTGTCGTCGAGGAA
>CAYHRW010000270.1:0-3934 GCA_964359105.1 uncultured bacterium | reverse complement strand
CTCGCCCGACGAGCTGGCGCCGTGGGCGGTGCACGTGCTGAGCGCCGAGGGCGGCATTCACGGTGCTATCGAGTGGGAGACCGACCGCAAGCGATTCATCGGCCGTGGACGCACGCTGGAAGACCCCGTCGCGCTCGACGGCCGGGCGCTCTCGGGCACCACGGGAGCGGTGCTCGATCCCATCCTGAGTCTGCGCCGGCGGGTGCGCATCGCCCCCGGCGGGCAGGTGCGCCTCGCGTTCGCGACGGGCGTCGCCACGAGCCGCGCCGCGGCGATCGGGCTGGCGGAGAAATACGATGATCCCGCCTCCGCCGCCCGCACCTTCGCACTCGCCACCACCCAGACCCAGATGCGGCTGCGTCACCTCGGAATCTCGACCGATGAAGCGCAGCTCTACGAGCGGCTCGCCTCGCACGTGCTGTGGACCGACGCCGCGCTGCGCGCCGCCCCCGCGTTCCTCGCGGGCAACACGCTCGGCCAGTCCGGCCTCTGGGCGCACGGCGTCTCTGGCGACCTGCCGATCCTGGTCGTCCGCGTGGTGCAAGACGACGATCTGTCCCTGGTGCGCCAGGTGCTGCGCGCGCAGGAGTACTGGCGGCTGAAGGGCCTCAGTGCCGACGTCGTCATCCTCAACGAACATCCGGCGAGCTACCTGGCCGAGATGCACGAGCAGCTCCAGGGCCTGCTCGAGAAGGGCCCGTGGGCCGCATGGAAGCACCGCCCCGGAGGCGTGTTCCTGCTGCGCGGTGACGGCATGCCGGAGGCGGAGCGTGTGGTCCTGCTGGCGGCCGCTCGGGCGGTGCTGAGCGGCGAGCGCGGCGAGCTCGCCGACCAGCTCGGCCTGCCCTACCCCGAGCCGAGCTGGCCGGGCGCGCTGGTGGCGCAACCTGGCTCTGAGGTGGCGAACACGAGCGCCGCCGTCCTGGAGGTTGAAGCCCCCCCGCTCACCCACGCGAACGGACTCGGCGGATTCACCGCCGGCGGTCGCGAGTACGCGATCGTGCTCGAGGGCGACGCGGACACGCCTCTGCCGTGGGTGAACGTGATCGCGAACGAGCGCTTCGGGACCGTGGTCGGCGCCACCGGCGCGGCCTGGACCTGGGCCGGGAACAGCCGCGAGAACCGGCTGACGCCGTTCGGCAACGACCCGGTGAGCGAGTTCAGCGGCGAGGCCGTCTACCTGCGCGACGAGGATCTCGGGAAGGTGTGGGGCGCCACGCCGGGTCCGCTGCCGCGAAAGCGCGACGGCGGCCGCTGGGTCACGCGCCACGGCGCCGGGGTCACGCGCTACGCCCACTGCGCCTACGGCGTCACCTGCGAACTCGCGGTGTTCGTGCACGCCGAGGAACCCCTCAAGCTCTCCTGGGCTTCGCTCACCAATCACACCGGGGACACGCGGCGGCTGAGCGTGTTCGCCTACAACGAGTGGGCGCTGTGCCCGCCGCGCGCCGGCGAACACCGCTTCGTCATCACCGAGCAGGACCCCGGGACCGGCGCCGTGCTGGCGCGCAATCCCTACAACTCGGACTTCCCCGGGCGTGTGGCGTTCGTGCACGCGAGCCAACCGCCTGCTTCGGCGACTGGCGACCGGCTCGAGTTCCTGGGCCGGAACGGCTCGCTGCGGCGACCGGCTGCGCTGGCGCGTGAGTCCCTGGGGCAGCGCTTCGGCGCCGGCCTCGACCCGTGCGCCGCGCTGCAGGTGCGTGTCGATCTCGAACCTGGCGAGACGCGGGAGATCGTGCTGCTGCTGGGCCAGGGCAACGACCGCGCGCACGCACTGGCGCTGGCGGGTCGCTTCGGCAGCGCCGAGGCCGCGCGCTCGGCGCTGGAACAGGTCGAACAGCGCTGGGACGCGATGCTCGGCGCCGTGCAGGTCGAGACGCCGGACGATTCCTTCGACCTGATCATGAACCGCTGGCTGCTTTACCAGGCGGTGAGCTCACGGCTGTGGGGGCGCACCGGCTTCCTTCAGCCGGGCGGCGCGTACGGCTTCCGAGATCAGCTCCAGGATGTGATGGCGCTCGGGTTCGCGCGGCCGGACCTCTTCCGCGAGCACCTGCTGCGCTGCGCCGCCCGCCAGTTCGTAGAAGGGGACGTGCAGCACTGGTGGCACGAGCATACCGGCCGCGGCGTGCGCAGCCGCTGCTCCGACGACCTGTTGTGGCTCCCTTACGCTGTGACCCACTACCTGAAGTGCACCGGTGATCAGGCCGTGCTCGACGTGCCCGTGGCCTTCCTGGAAGCGCCCACCCTCCCGCCCGGCGAGGCTGAGGTCTACGGTCAACCCACGGTGGCGAGCCAGAGCGGGACCCTCTACGAACACTGTGTCCGCGCCATCGAGCGCCGCCTGACCATCGGCCCGCATGGACTGCCGCTCATCGGCACCGGCGACTGGAATGACGGCATGAACCGCGTTGGGCATCAGGGCCGCGGCGAGAGCGTGTGGCTGGGATGGTTCCTCTCGAAGATCCTGCGTGACTTCGCCGGGATCGTGAAGGCGCGCGGCGACACCGAGCGCGCCGCCCGCTGGCGCGGTGAGCGCGAGCGCATGGCCACGATGCTCGAGCAGGCCTGGGATGGTGACTGGTATCGCCGCGCCTACCTCGACGACGGCACGCCGCTGGGCTCCGCCCAGGCCCAGGAATGCAGGATCGATGCGATCTCGCAGAGCTGGGCCGTGCTCTCCGGCACCGCGCCGCTGCGACGGGCAGAGCGCGCCATGGATGCCGTCCGCATGCAACTGGTGCGGCGAGACGCGGGCGTGATCCAGCTGCTCGCGCCACCGTTCGACCAGACGCCGCTCGACCCCGGCTACATCAAGGGCTACGTGCCGGGGGTGCGCGAGAACGGCGGCCAGTACACCCACGCCGCGCTCTGGACGGTGATGGCGATCGCGCACCTCGGCAGCGGTGACGAGGCGGTCGAGCTGTTCCACATGCTGAATCCGATCAACCGCACCCGCACGCCGGCCGATGTCGAGCGCTACCAGGTGGAACCCTACGTGGTGGCGGCCGATGTCTACACGCACCCTGCGCACATCGGCCGAGGCGGCTGGACCTGGTACACCGGCTCGGCGGCCTGGATGTACCGCCTCGGTCTCGAGTCGATCCTCGGACTCAGGCGCCGGGGCCGTAGCTTCGCCATCGCACCGTGCGTTCCCGGGACATGGAACGGCTTCGTGGTGCGGTGGCGCCATGGGCGGAGCCTCTACGAGATCACCGTGGAGAACCCCGGGCACAGGAACCGCGGCGTCGCGGAGGCGGTGCTGGACGGCGCCCGGGTCAACGCCAGGGCGATCCCGCTCGTCGATGACGGCGCGGTGCATCGACTGCGGGTGGTGATGGGCGAATCCGCGCCCGAGGCCACTCGGATGCCGGCGGCCGAAAGCACGCTTTCATTGGGGAATCCGCGCAAGGGCTGAGCGGCGCGGGCTTCATACCGATTTGACTGTCATTCTTCCGAGGTTTGGCCGATACTGCCGTTGTCTTCGGTTGCCTGTGGATGTGCCGCCAGCGTTCAGATTCCGCCAGAGACTTCTCTGGCGGTTTTTTTTGGTCGGCCGCCCGCGATCAATCGAGGCATCGGTCATGGAGACCGGACGCCGCCGCGGCGTGATACGCGGCAAGTGCGGGTCCTCGGACCCGGATACAACAGGAGTTTCAAGTGGCTAGTGGCACCGTGAAGTGGTTCAACGAGGCGAAGGGCTTTGGCTTCATCTCCCAGCCGGAGGGCGAGGACGTGTTCGTCCATTTCTCGGCCATCGCGGGCGAGGGGTTCAAGACCCTCGCCGAGGGCGAGGCGCTCGAGTTCGACGTGACTCGTGGTCCGAAGGGGCTGCAGGCGGCGAACGTTCGCAAGGCCTAAGACGCTCGAGGTACCACCTCGCGCCGTGGGGGCGGCGTCCGCAAGGACGCCGCCCCTGGCGTTTTCCGCC
>CAYHRW010000269.1:0-3960 GCA_964359105.1 uncultured bacterium | reverse complement strand
CACGCGGTCGGGGCGCCCGACCAGGTTGCGGCGCTTGCCGTCCGCGGCCTGGACTCGCAGGAACCCGCCGCCGGCGATGTTCTCGAGCGCATGGTCATGATCCGGATGGATGGCGGGGACCAGGCTGCGCTGGTAGGTCCAGCCCACCACGCTGACGAGCGCGGCGAGCAGCCCGCCCATCAGCCATCTCCATCGCGCAGGAGTCACGGGCGGCAGAATAGCATGTCCGTACCCGCCCTCGCAGGAAACCGCGCCCGCGCCGTGACTCATGCCGTGACGCCTCCAGCCGCGACGACTTGACTTGCGCGCCGCGGGGATGCGGGAGCATTCTGCGCGCATGAGCGTTCCCCCTCTCGCTCCTGGCCACTCCGGCCGCGGCCGGTGGCTCGTCGCGATCCTGTTCCTGCTGATCCTGCTCCCGGTCCTGCGCGGCGTGCCGTCCCTGCTCACCGACTACCTGTGGTTCGGCGAGGTCGGCTACCGGCAGGTCTTCCTCACGACGCTCTCGACGCAGGTCGCCCTGCAACTCGCGTTCGGCGGCGCGTTCCTGGTCTTCTTCCTCGGCAACGTGCTCCTCGCGCTGCGTCGCATCCGTCCAAACGTGTCGGTGCTGCACGAGCTGCAGGCCATGCTGCCGGCCATCGAGAGGCTCTACCCGCGGCTTCGTCTCATCGCCGTCGCAGGAGGGTTGCTCCTCGCCCTGCTCGTCACGCAGTGGGCCTCGACTCAATGGCTCGCGTGGCTCCGGTTCCAGAATGCGGAGGCCTTCAGCGCTGCCGACCCGGTCTTTGCGCGCGACCTCTCGTTCTATGTCTTCGTGCTTCCTTTTGTGCGCGCGGTGGCGGGGTTCGTCCAATTCACGGTGTTCGCCGCGGCGGTCACCTCGGCGGCGGCGTACTTCCTCCAAGGCCAGCTGTGGGCGCGCCCCGGCTTCCTATCCGTGTCCAGACAGGCGAGGCGGCACCTGCTGCTCCTTGTCGCCGCCGGGCTGGTCACCGTGGCGGTGCAGGCACTGCTCGCGCGCTACAACCTCCTCTCCAGCACGCGCGGCATGGTCGACGGCGCCGGCTACACCGACCTGCATGCCACCCTGCCTGCCCTTTACATCGCCAGCGCGGTGTCGGCACTCGCGGCACTCGCGGCGGCCTCCGAGGCGTTCAGCCGTTCGCTGCGCCTCACCCTGACCTCGCTGGCAGCGGTGGTGCTCGTCCACGTGGTCCTGCTACAGGCGTGGCCGCTGGCGCTGCAGCGGCTGGTCGTGGCGCCCAACGAGATCGAGCGCGAGCGACCGTACATCGCGCGCGAGATCGCTGCGACGCGCTTCGCCTTCGGCCTGGACGACGTGGACGAGAGACGATTCCCGGCCACCGAGGACCTGAGCGCCGAGCGCGTGTCGGCCAACGCAGCCACGATCGACAACGTCCGTCTCTGGGAGACCGAGCCGCTCAAGACCACGAACGGCCAGCTCCAGGAGATCCGCACCTACTACGACTTCGTCGACGTGGATAACGACCGCTACATCCTCGACGGCGAGCTGCGGCAGGTGGCGCTCTCGCCTCGCGAGCTGAACCCGGCCGCGCTGCCGGCGCGCATCTGGATCAACGAGCACCTGACCTACACCCACGGTTACGGCGTGTGCGTGGCGCCGGTGAACCGCATCTCGCCGGAGGGGCTGCCGGAGTACTCCGTGAAGAACATCCCGCCCGTGTCCTCGGTGCCCGAGCTTGAGATCCGCCGGCCCGAGATCTACTACGGCGAGCTGGCCGCAGAGTATGTGCTCGTCGGCACACGGGCGCGCGAGTTCGACTACCCCTCGGGCGACGAGAACGTCTACGCCGCGTACCAGGGCGAGGGCGGCATCCGCCTCGGCGGCCTGGGCGGCAGGCTGCTGTTCGCCCTGCGCTTCGGCGAGCCCAAGATCCTGCTGTCGACCGACATCACGGCGGACAGCCGCATCCTCATTCACCGCCGCGTACGCGAGCGCGTGGCCAGGGTCGCGCCGTTCCTGATCTGGGAAAAGAACCCCTACATCATCATCCGCAGCGACGGGACGCTGACGTGGATGATCGACGGATACACGACCACGGACCGCATCCCCTATTCGGCGCCGGTCGAGGGCGTGGGCAACTACATGCGCAATCCGGTCAAGGCCACGGTGGACGCCTACAACGGGCACGTCCGACTCTGGGCGGTGGACACCGAGGACCCGCTGCTGCGCAGTCTGGCGCGCATCTTCCCTGCGGCGTTCACGCCGCTGGACTCCATGCCCGGCGACCTGCGCGCCCACATGCGCTACCCGGAGATGATGTTCTCGGTGCAGGCCCAAGTTTACGCCACCTACCACATGACCGACCCGCAGGTGTTCTACAACAAGGAGGACCTGTGGAAGGTGGCCAGGCAGGAGAGCGGCTCGCAGCGCGAGCCCGTGGATGTCTCACCCTACTTCACCGTGATGAAGCTCGCGGGAGTCGGCGAGAAGGAGGAGTTCATCCTCATGCTGCCCTTCACGCCCGCGCGCAAGGACAACATGATCGCGTGGATGAGCGCGCGCTGCGACCCGCCCCACTACGGCAAGCTCCTCGTCTACACGTTCCCCAAGCAGCGGCTGGTCTACGGTCCGCAACAGATCGAGTCGCGCATCAGCCAGGACACCGAGATCTCCAAGGAGCTGACGCTCTGGAACCAGCAAGGCTCGCAGGTCATCCGCGGCAATCTGCTGGTCGTCCCGGTGGACAGCTCGGTCGTCTACTTCCAGCCGCTCTATTTGCAAGCGTCGAGCCAGGCCGGGCTACCCGAGCTCAAGCGCATCCTGGTGGCCTTCGGCAACCGCATCGCAATGGAGCCGACCATGGACGCTGCGCTGGCGCGGATCTTCGGCGGGGGCGCCGGGGACCATCTCGAGTCCGTGGCTGCGGCGAGGCGACCTGGCCTGGCGACGGCGGCGGGAGCCGACGCCCTGGCGCGCACCGCGCCGCCGACCGGGAGCGGCGCCGCCGAGCGCCTGCGCCGGGCGGCCGAGATCTACGAGCGCGCCCAGCGGGCGCTGCGCCGCGGCGATCTACAGGAGTATGCGCGCGAGATCGAAGCACTCGGCCGCGTGCTGCAGGGCGCCGGCCGCCCGTAAGCGTGGCGCCGTCACCGGCGCCGCCGCCCATCCCCTCCCGGAGCACGAGGTCGATCGTCCCTTGCGCGTGTTCGCAGATGCCCAGGGCCTCCCAGCCGTCTGAGGCCGCGAGCACCGTGTAGCCGTGGCTCGCGAGGGTCTCACGCACCAACACGCGGACCTGATCTTCGTCCTCGACCAGGAGCACGGTCTCCGTGCCGCGTCGGACCCCCTCGGGACGCCTGCTCGGGGTCCACTCCGCGAGGGGTCCCTCGACCCGGGGCAGGTAGACCTTGAACGTGCTCCCGCGCCCAGGCGCGCTGTAGACCTCGATGTGACCACCGCTCTGCTTGACGATCCCGTGGACCGTAGAGAGCCCGAGTCCGGTGCCCTTGCCCAGCTCCTTCGTCGTGAAGAACAGCTCGAAGATCCTGGCCCTGATCTCCGCATCCATCCCGCAGCCGGTATCGCTCGCCACGGGCATGACGTAGGCTCCCGGGCCGATGTCGGGCTTGCCCTCCACATAGCGCTCGTCGAGCTCGACGTTCGCGGTCTCGATGGTGAGCTTGCCGCCGCAGCGCGCGCTCCATGCCCGACGCGGGGCATCACGATCGGTGCCGTTCGCCACCACACTCCCCGGTACGCGCAGTGCAGCGTTGCCGATCCGCACGCCCAGAGAGCTTCGAGCCCGTATCCGGCGCAAAGCTGGGCCGCCGCCGCCGGCTCCGACCGCACCCGACACACCGCCCACGAGGGGGTACCGTCGTCATCAGGCGGCGGCAGGCGGATCGTGCGGAATGCTCTTCACTTGCCTGCGGAAATCAGATAGGAATCGCGGCGGGCGGCGCCCGCGGGAC
>CAYHRW010000268.1:2548-3991 GCA_964359105.1 uncultured bacterium | reverse complement strand
GCGGGTTGCGCGCGCCGTTCAGGAGCCCGGGCGCCCAGCCCACCTCGAGGTCGCGGCCGACCTGGACGAACAGGTCGGCCTTCTTGAGCTGCACCATGTACGAGGGCCTCGCGTCGAGGTAATGCGGGTCCTGGTAGCCGCGACACAGCGCGGCGACGGTCACGCGCTCGCCGCCCACCTCGCGGGCGATCGCGGCTAGGTCCTCGGTGGTGGTGACGACGAGCAACGGCCTCTCCTCGGCGCAGGCCGGGCGCAGCAGCCCGGGGTGCGTGCCAGCGGCGAGCGTGGCGCCCAGGGCGACGCCCAGGCCCAGCGCAGCGGCGCGGCCGAAGCGGACGAGCGGTGCCGGCGTGGCTTTCACGGTGCGGTTCATGGGACGTACCCCCCGGGCGCTCAGTACGGGTCGGCGCCGTGAGGCCCGATGTTGAAGGTCCACTTGAAGAACGCGGCCGCGCGGTCGGTTCCACCCGGAGCGCGCACCCGACGCGCCTGGAGGCTCAGGGTCGAGAACTCGCTCGGCTTGCAGGTCAGGAGCGCCAGCACGCCGGTGGCGTCCGCGCGGTCGCCGGGCGACTCGGTCCAGTCCCGGCGCACGCCGATCCGCCACTGGCGCGCGAACTGCCACACCGCATAGCCGAACGCGCCGGCGTAGCGCCCGGCACCCGGGCGCGATCCCTGCTCGACGATCGCCTCGACCTGGACGAGCAGAGAGCGGTAGATGCTGCGGCGCGGGTTCTTCCAGCGGAAGGTGAGGTCGGCGGCGCCGAGCTGCGCGCGGCTGCCGTCGGCGCGGAGTGAGGCGAGCGCGGGTCCGCTCGCGTACGAGACGCCGAGGTTGAGGTCGGCGCTCTCGCGCAGCGGCACGAACAGGCTGGTGCGTCCGAGGGCGAGCACGTCGGCGCGGCTCGACGCCTCGAACAGCGGGTTCCCGGCCGGGTCGGGCGGCGCGCCGAGGTTCGCCGTCACGTCCCAGTAGAGGTCCATCGGGTTCGGCACCAGCGCCGAGAGCGAGACCCCGGTGGTGGAGAGCCCCTCCTCGCCGAGGAATGCCACGGTGGCGAGCGGCCGGTCGGCGAACGGCGTCTCGGGCGGATGGGTGCGGTTGAACTTGCCGAGGTCGGCGCGGAACTTGCCGACCCTGGCCTGCCCGCCGCCCGGAAGCGCCAGCCAGGTGACGTAGCCCTCCTCGACCTCGAGTCCCTCGGGACCGGCGGCGATGAAGAAGTCGGCGCGCGTGAACGGGTCCACCGCAGCCTGGAGGGCGATCTCGGCCTCGCGGAACTCGAACGCCTCGTCCTGTACGGTCGAGTCGTTCCCCGCCAGCGCCTGGAACCAGCCGATCACGCTGATGGCGGGGTTGGTGAGCGAGGCCGAGGTGGCGGGCACACCGGTCGTGGCGGCCGGCGGCTCCGCCGGCGGCGCCGGGGCGATGGAATCCGCGGC
>CAYHRW010000268.1:0-2448 GCA_964359105.1 uncultured bacterium | reverse complement strand
CCCGTCGCCTGCGCGTGCGCAGGTGTCGTGGCGCCGAGCGCGAGCAGAAGCAGCACGACCGATGGCGATCTCATGATGGAGGCTTCCTGACGGTGGTGGTGCCGGGGCGGGCCGCGCGATCGCGGCGACTCCCGGCGCACGATGGACGCGCCCTGGCGCGGGCGCGTCAGCGTCGCGGGGTCAGGAAAGGGGCGGAGCGCGGCTCGAGGGCGCGGCCGCGGCGGCCGGCCGCGGCGCGAGCGCCGGCATGACCGGCACGCGCTCGAAGCAGCGCGCGGGCGCGCTCTCCATTGCGGCCGTGGCCGCGACCGCGGGCGCGTGGCCCGCCGTGCACACCGCGCACGGGTGCGACGGACTCGCGTCGGCGTGGTGATGGAACTCGCTCACCACCAGCCCGAGCAGCAGCAGCAGCCCGGGCAGCGGGGCGAGGGCCCGCAGGGAGCGACGATCAAGGCCGGAGAGGGCGGTCATGGTGTGTGCGCGTGGTCTCGCGCGCCCGAAGAGGATGGGGGCCCGGAGCGGGCCCGTCAAGGACCGTCGCGTCGCGAGCTGTCAGGCCCTTGCAATCCGTGGCCCGCTCCCGGCATGGTGGCGCCCCGCCGCGGCCGGTCGGCCGCTCCGGACGGGCGTTCCTTCATCTGATGGAGACACGACATGGCGGACCTGGTGGTGCTGGCGGAGGCGGAGGGCGTGGCGACCCTGGTGCTGAACCGTCCCGGCAAGCTGAACGCCTTCGGAGACGACATGCGCGAGCAGCTGGTGGCGGCGCTCGAGACGGTGGCGCGGCGGCCCGAGGTGCGCGCGCTCGTCCTGACCGGCGCGGGCCGCGCGTTCTCGGCGGGGGGCGACGTGCGGCACATGGCGGACCTGAAGGCGCGCGGCGCGGGCTTCGACCAGGTGCGCCCGCTGCTCGACCTGGGCCGGGTGGCCATCACGAAGCTCGCGTCGCTTCCCATCCCGACCATCGCGGCCGTGAATGGCGTGGCAGCCGGCGCGGGGCTCAACCTGGCGCTCGCC
Source organism: uncultured bacterium (assembly GCA_964359105.1). Classification (GTDB taxonomy): domain Bacteria; phylum Eisenbacteria; class RBG-16-71-46; order RBG-16-71-46; family RBG-16-71-46; genus JACRPT01. The sequence goes on along the minus strand of CAYHRW010000268.1, from coordinate 1,431 downwards.
TGCGACCTGCGCATCGCCTCCGAGGAGGCGAGTTTCGGCGAGACGTTCGTGAAGATCGGCCTTCATCCCGACTGGGGTGGCACGTACTTCCTGCCGCGGCTGGTGGGGCTGCCGCGCGCGCTCGAGCTGTGCTGGACCGGCGACGTGATCGACGCGGAGAAGGCCTGGCGCATCGGTCTCGTGCAGCGCGTGGTGCCGGACGGGCAGGCGCTCGAGGAGGCCCGGGCGCTCGCGCTGCGCCTCGCCGCCGCGCCGCAGGCCGGCATCCGGCTCGCGAAACGCACGCTCGGCGCTTCCCTTCACCGCACGCTCGCACAGTGCCTGGACGCGGAGGCCGAGGCGCAGGAAGTGTGCTGGGAGACGCCCGACGTGGCGGAGGGGCTGCGTGCGTTCGTCGAGAAGCGCGCGCCGGTCTTCGGCGGCACCGGGCGGCTCGAGGAAGCGCCGTCACCGGCAGCGCGGATCTTCGAGTAGCGGCCGACCAGACCCGCGCCGGGCCCGCTCGTCTCGCTCGCTCGGCTACCACGTGCTCGAGGCCGCCGGCGGCCCCGAGGCGCTCAGGCTCTCGGAGCGCTTCAGCGGCGCCATCCAGCTGCTGGTCACGGACGTGGTGATGCCGAAGATGAACGGCCGCGAGCTGGCCGAGTCGCTGGCGAAGCAGCGGCCCGGCATGAAGCTGCTCTACACCTCGGGCTACACCGACCGCGGTGCGGTCGAGAGCGGCGCGGTGAGCGGGGACGCCGCGTTCCTGCAGAAGCCGTTCACGCCCGACTCGCTCGCGCGCAAGGTGCGCGAGGTGCTGGACGCAGCCTAGGGAGCTTTCACCGCCCGCACCTTGACCGAGATCACCGCCGTGAAGGCCTCCCGCTCGCGGCTCCCCGCGGGCAGCGTGTCGGCCCCCACGGTGTAGGCCCGCTCGTCCACGACCTCGACCGGGGAGAAGCCCGCGTCGCGCATCATCTGGAGGTAGTCCTGCCGGAGCGACGCACCCGCCACGCAGCCCACGTAGAGGTCCACGTTCTTCTGCAGGTCCGGGTCGAGCGGCCTGAGCAGCACGAGGTCGCTGATCAGCATGCGGCCGCCGGGCTTCAGCACCCGCATCGCCTCGCGGAACACCTGCGGCTTGTCGGGGGACAGGTTCACCACGCAGTTCGAGATGATGAGGTCCACGCTCGCGTCCGCGACCGGCAGGTGCTCGATCTCGCCGAGCCGGAACTCGACGTTGGCATAGCCGCCCTTCGCCGCGTTCGCGCGCGCCTTCTCGAGCATCGCCGGCGTCATATCCACGCCGACCACGTGTCCGGTTGGTCCCGTCTCGCGCGCGGCGAGGAAGCAGTCGATGCCCGCACCCGAGCCCAGGTCGAGGACGGTCTCGCCCTTCTGGACCGCCGCATAGGCGAGCGGGTTGCCGCAGCCCAGCCCCAGGTTCGC
>CAYHRW010000267.1:0-4022 GCA_964359105.1 uncultured bacterium | reverse complement strand
GGCGCGCGCCGGGGCGGCGGCGCTGCTCGAGGCGCTGCGCGGGGCGGACGACTGGCGGGGGCGCCGCGTGCTGATGCCGCGCGCCGCCGAAGGCGGGCGCGAGCTGGGTGAAAGCCTGCGCGCGCTGGGTGCGGAGGTGGACGAGGTGGCCGCCTACCGCACGATGCCGCGGCCCGCGCACGAGCTGGCCGAGGACTGGCGCCGCGCCCGGGCCGAGGCCGTGGTGATCGCGAGCCCTTCGGCGGCGCGCGCGCTGGTCGCGGCGCTGGGCCGGGAGACCCTGCGGGAGCTGCGCGCGGTGGTGGCGATCGGCGCCACCACGCGGGCGGCGCTGGCGGAACTGGGCATCGAGGCCGCCATGCCGGAACGCACCGACTTCGAGGGAGTGGCCGGGCTGCTCGCAGGCCTGCTCCCGGTGAAAGGAGACGCATCATGAGCTTCCCCGTCCATCGCGGCCGGCGCCTGCGCCGCACCGCGGCGCTTCGGGCGATGGCGCGAGAGACGCGCCTGGCTCCCGACCAGCTGGTGGCCCCGCTGTTCGTAGTGGAGGGGAGCGGCGTGCGACAGCCGATCGCCTCGATGCCCGGGCACGCGCGGCTCTCGCCCGAGCTGGTGGCCGAGGAGGCCGCCGCGCTCGCGGCGCTCGGCGTGGGCTCCGTGCTGCTGTTCGGCATCCCCGCGCGCAAGGACGCCGAGGGGAGCGGCGCGTGGGACGCGGAAGGCCCGGTGCCGCGCGCCATCCGTCTCATCAAGAAGCGCGTGCCGAACCTGGTGGTGTGGGCGGACGTGTGCCTGTGCGAGTACACCGATCACGGACACTGCGGGCTGCTGGCGGACGGCGAGGTGGACAACGACGCCACGCTGCCGCTGCTCGCGCGCGCGGCGGTGGCGTACGCGCGCGCCGGCGCCGACGTGGTGGCGCCCTCCGACATGATGGACGGCCGGGTGGCCGCGATCCGCGCCGCGCTCGACGCCGAGGGCTTCGCGCGCACGGCGATCTGCTCGTACGCCGTCAAGTACGCCTCGGCCTTCTACGGGCCGTTCCGCGACGCCGCGGGCTCGACGCCCAGGAGCGGCGACCGGCGCGGCTACCAGATGGACTCCCCCAACGTGCGCGAGGCGCTGCGCGAAGCCCGCGCCGACCTCGAAGAGGGCGCCGACTTCCTCATCGTCAAGCCCGGGATGCCCTACCTGGACGTGGTGCGCGCGGTGCGCGAGGCGGTGGACGTGCCGGTCGCGGTCTACCAGGTGTCGGGCGAGTACGCGATGCTCCACGCGGCGGCCGAGCGCGGCTGGCTCGACCTCGAGCGCGCGATGTGGGAGACCGTTCTCGGGCTGCGGCGCGGGGGCGCGGACCTGGTCATCACCTACTTCGCGCGCGTGCTCGCCGAGCGGATCGCGGAAGGCCGCGCCGCAGCGGAGGCGCGGCGATGAGCGTGACGCCGCCGGCCGCGCGCGCCTCCGGCGTGCCGGGCGCGACCGCCCCGCCGCCGGCCGTTCCCGCCTGGCTCGAGCGCGCCGCGCGGCTCACGCCGGGCGGCGTGCACTCCCCGGTGCGCGCCTTCCGCGCCATGGGATTGCCGCCGCTCGCGGTGGTCGCGGCCGCGGGGGCGCGGGTGCGCGATGACGCCGGGCGCACGTACCTGGACTGGATCGGGGCCTGGGGCCCGGCGCTGCTCGGCCACGCGCCCGCGCCGGTGGTGCGCGCGGTGCAGGAGGCGGCGGAGCGCGGGCTCTTGTTCGGGCTCGCCTCGCCCGCGGAGTCCGACCTCGCGGCGAAGGTGGTGGAGCGCGTGCCCGGCTGCGAGATGGTGCGGTTCGTGGTGAGCGGCACCGAGGCCACCATGAGCGCCGTGCGCCTGGCGCGCGCCGCCACGCGGCGGCCCGGCATCGTCAAGTTCGCCGGCGCCTACCACGGGCACGGCGACGCGTTCCTGATCCGCGCCGGCTCGGGCGCCGCTACCTTCGGCACGCCCGACTCGCCCGGCGTCACGGTGGGCGCGGTGAGCGACACTTGCGTGGCGCGCTTCAACGACCTCGACAGCGTCGAGCGCTGCTTCGCCGCCGCGCCCGGGCGGACGGCGGCGGTGATCGTCGAGCCGGTGGTCGGCAACATGGGCTGCGTGCCGCCCGAGCCCGGCTTCCTCGCCGGGCTGCGCGCGTCGTGCGACCGCCACGGGGCGCTGCTCATCTTCGACGAGGTGATGACCGGCTTCCGCGTCGCGCGCGGCGGCGCGGCGGCGCGCTACGGCGTGACCCCCGACCTGGTCACGCTGGGCAAGGTGCTGGGCGGCGGCATGCCGCTCGCCGCCTTCGGCGGGCGGCGCGACCTGATGGGCCTGGTCTCGCCCGCCGGTCCGGTCTACCAGGCCGGCACCTTCGCCGCGCATCCGCTCGCCATCGCCGCGGGGCTCGCCACGTTCGCGGCGCTGGACGCCGACCCGGACCTCTACGAGCGGCTCGAGACGCGCGGCGCGCGGCTGCAGGCCGGGCTGGAGGACGCGGGGCGCGCGGCCGGCGTCCCGCTCGTCGTGCAGCGCGTGGGCTCGATGTGGACCGCGTTCTTCTCCGGCCGCCCGGTGCGCTCGTGGGACGACGCGGAGGCGGTGGACACCCGCGCGCACGCCGCGTTCTTCCGCGGCATGCTCGCGCGCGGCGTGCTGCTGCCGCCGTCGGCCTTCGAGTCGGCGTTCCTCTCGGCCGCGCACGGCGAGGAGGAGATCGCGCTCACGCTCGAGGCCGCGCGCGCCGCGCTCGCGGAGGTCGCGTCGTGAACGACCGCTTCCTCAGGGCCTGCCGGCGCGAGCCGGTGGACCGCCCGCCGCTGTGGATCATGCGGCAGGCCGGGCGCTACCTGCCCGAGTACCGCGCGCTCAAGGAGCGGCACGACTTCCTCACGCTCTGCAAGACCCCGGAGCTGGCGGCCGAGGCGAGCCTCCAGCCGCTGCGCCGCTTCGCGCTCGACGCGGCGATCGTGTTCTCCGACATCCTGGTGCCGGTCGAGGCGCTGGGCTGCCGCCTCACCTTCGCCCCGGGCCCGCGCTTCGCCGAGCCGGTGCGCACGCGCGCGCAGGTCGAGGCGCTGCGGCTGCGGCCCATGGCGGAGGTGGTGCCGTTCGTGGGAGAGGCGGTGCGCATCCTGCGCCGCGAGCTGGACGGCAGGACGCCGGTGATCGGCTTCTGCGGCGCCCCGTTCACGCTCGCCGCCTACATGGCGGAGGGCGAGGGGCGCGAGGGCTTCGGCGCGGTGAAGGCGCTGATGCTGCGCGAGCCCGAGACCCTGGAGCTGCTGCTCGAGAAGCTGGCGGACGCGATGGCCGACTACCTGGCGCTGCAGATCCGCGCGGGCGCGCAGGCGGTGCAGATCTTCGACTCGTGGGCCGGCATCCTCTCGCCCGAGGAGTACCGCGCGTTCGCGCTGCCCGCGCTCCAGCGCATGCTGCGGGCGCTGCCGCGCGAGGGCGTGCCGGTCATCTACTTCGCGGTGGCCGCCGGACACGTGCTCGAGGACTCGCTCGCGAGCGGCGCCGACGTGCTGGGCCTGTGCTGGCGCACGCCGCTCGATCAGGCGCGCCGCCGCACCGGCGGCCGCGTCGCGCTGCAGGGCAACCTGGATCCGCACGTGCTGCTCGCGCCGCCCGCGGTGGTGCGCGCGCGGGCGCATGCGGTGATGGACCAGGCTGGCGACCTCCCCGGACACATCATGAACCTGGGCCACGGCATCCTGCCCGAGACGCCGCTCGCCTCGGTCGAGGCGCTGGTCGCGGCGGTGGCCGAGCGCGCGGCGACGCCGGCGGCGCGCGGCGCGCCTGCGGAAGCGCCGGGCACGCCATGAACCCGGGCCCGATGACCACCGCCGAGCTGCTGGCGCGCTACGACCGCCCGGGGCCGCGCTACACCTCGTACCCGACCGCGGTCGAGTTCCACGCCGGGTTCACCGAGCGGGACTACCGCGCGCGGCTCACCGCGGCCGACGCGCTGCCCGGCGCGCCGCTCTCGCTCTACGCCCACCTGCCGTTCTG